>NZ_JASJXN010000015.1:0-117800 GCF_035018705.1 Undibacterium sp. RTI2.2
TTTGCTTTGTCATTTCTTTCCTCGATAGGTGAATTATCCACCTATCTTGGTGTCCGTTTTTATTAGACCACTACAATACTCCGGTCGGGGCTAAAGCTAAAAAGCCTCGGTAGTCCTCCACGGAGTTCCCTCCTAGTTCCGCTCTGGACTTGGTTAAGCCTTATCAGATCAGGGCAAGCAAGGCTTTTCAAAAAATGCTTGCGCGGAACACGAGTTCCGCCCGGATCATCTATCACATACGGCACAAGCCGGACCAAGGTGGGCAACGCTTGTAGCGTCGCTTGCCATAATTTGTGATGGAAAACTCATGACTACTCATACACTCAAGAAGGCGGAAGTTCTGCCAAAATTGAATTCGACCTGCAGTATTTCGGATGACTCGACACTTATCCTCCGCCAGCTAGGTAAGGCTCTCCAAATTCTTCGCATGAAGCAACTGGTTCAGCGCACGCAATTGTCGCGCGCTACCCTGTACGTGCTGATGTCGACAGACAAAACTTTCCCGCAGAAAATCAAATTGTCGGCGCGCACGGTGGGCTATCTCGAATCTGATGTCGATGCATGGATCGCTGCGCGTGCAGAATCGTGCCTCAACGTGCAGTAAGGGGAGCGAGATGAACAAAAATGCAAAATTTCAGTTTACCTCCCTTACGAGCACAATTGGCGATTCGACGCGTTTTCCATTGGTCAAGCTGACAGTGCCACAAAAGCTCGCGCTTTTGGTTGCCATTTCAGCTACCTTTGCTTCACTCGGCATCGCCACCTACACTGGTTGGCAGTCAGGCGGCTTTCTCATTGAGAGGCTCATACGCATTGCGCTGATCGGCGTTGCCGTTTTGTTCGTGCATTGGCTGCCAGCGGGTGCTCATGAACTACGCGGCTTAGTTCGAGTTGCCGCTTTCACGTTGTGGCTTGTCGCGACCTTGGTCGTGTTGCACGGACAAATCACATTCTTTATGTTTTCGCAACGACATGCTGGCGATTTGCGCGTAGCGATGGTCCAGACACCCTCAGTGCCTTTAATGACCAGTTCTCCCTCTGGGCGCTCACGAGCTGATATTGCTAAAGAGAAAACGAAGGTCATCGCTGATCTAGCTCGCGCCCAAGTACAACGTTGTTTAGGCGATTGTCCAACCCTCAACGTTCGTCGGGCACGTTTGACCGCAGAGACCATGGCATTAGATGCAGAAGCTGACGAGGCGAAGCGCTATGAGGCAATGGACGACAGGCGCAATTCGCAGGTCGATCGCGTTGACGAGTTGCGCGCGTCATTACGTGCCGACCCAGTCGCTTTCTCGGTCGCGACTTGGATCGGAGTTACCGAACAATGTCTTGTAATGATGATAGGTCTCGCCTACGCGGTCGTGCTCGAAGGTACTGCAGTTTTGGGGTGGATTATGGTACCAGTGGCCTTGGGTCGTGCTGCAGGTCGCAATGAAGTCATATCCGACAGCACACTCGGGGTACTTGAACACGAGCCTGCTGCAGAGATTGATTCAAATCGCGGGGTTATATCTAACGATGACAAACTTGTCGAACGAGTGCGTGCGGCAGTTGTAGCTGGTGATCTTCAACCAACGCAATATTCAATTCGCGAGTTTCTGGGTTGCGGACAGCCTAAAGCAGGGAGGGTGAATCGTCTCTATGTCGCCCGATACTGCTCGGTGAATGTTTAAGGAGAATCGATCGTGCCAATTATTGAATATGAAAACGGATCTGCCGCTTATCAACCGCCGGCCTACCAAGGTATCTATCCGACAGACTCATTTCCGGCCTTGCTTCGCGAGCCTATCCTTGAAACCAGCGCGATTCACCGGACGCCAGTTGAATTGGCCGCACATGCCGCTCTTGGGGTTGCGTCGCTAGCATGTCAACATTTTGTCAACGTCCAGTGCCCATCCTACGATCCTGCGCCGGTGTCGCTTTTTTTGATGGGGGTTAGCAAGACCAGTGGCGGAAAGTCCGTCGTAGAACAACGCTATTTGAGAGGAGTATTGGCTTTTGAACGCAAGCAAAAAGCAGAGGTCGCAGTCATGATGTCAAAGTTCCGCGCCGAAATGAAAATTTGGGAAGATGATGGCCGCCGGTTGGCTAGAGAGTACCGTGATGCGACTCCAGATTCGGTCGGCTCAGTGGCTATCCGAGCGAAGCGCCTACAGCACGAAAAAGAATGTCCAATAGAGCCAAAAGAATGGGAATTACGCTACGGAGATATGACTCCACAAGGGCTGCGGGACGCGTTGGTCGCGAACCATGCAGTTGGCATCTTGTCACCGGAAGCGGGGCCAGCGCTACTTGGTTTGCCCCTTAGCCAGCCTGCTATCCTTAGCGGCTATTGGAGTGGAGAGGATCGACCGGCCGGTCTGGTTGGCGGTAACCGCCGTCCTGTCGATCCGCGTTTAACTATGTCACTTACGACCCAAGACAAACAATTCACTCTCTACATGAAAAACCGCGGCGCTGACGCGTTTAGTACGGGTCTGTTAGCACGTTTCCTGGTAGCATTCCCTAAAACCTTTGAACGGTTTGATCAACAGACGCAGATCGATGATTTGCCGGAGCCTATGCTTGATAAGTTCAATCTAAGGGTGGCGGAAATTTTGAATCAGCCTTTGTTGGCACCAGATAAACGCACCACTTTAAAACTTTCGAGCACCGCAAAGCAGTATTGGAAGTCGTTCAAAGAGGCAGTGCAAAAAAATCTGATTTGTGGAAGTTTCTCAGAAGATTTGAAGTCTTTCTTCCGTAAAATTGGACAACAAGCGGCGCGACTTGCTGCATTATTCCATTATTTCGATGGTGCGGTAGGAGATATTTCATCGGATGCTATGAGGGGTGCGATCGCTTTATGCGAGTGGTATCTGTGGGAGTGTATTCGTATTTTCGCGCCGTATGCGCCATCGGAACAGCAACAAGATGCCGAAGCTGAAAAAAAATTACTGCAATGGCTACAAGAAGCAACGGTTGAGCCATGGCGATATTTAAAGCTAACTCGTGGTCGATATACGGAGCGCGATTTGCGCAATTATGCAAATTTTCGCGGAAATACTAAGGTACTGGAAAAAGCCATTACGACACTGACAAGGCAGGGAAGCATTGCCGTACGGATAGGTCCAAAAGGTGGTCGGACAATTTTTTATCCTGCTTGGACGGCACCCAATCCGGCCTATGTTAAGCCTGCATTCGATAGCCCGCCAATACATTCAAATTTTAATGTGCCATTTAATGGCGTTGCCAATATGACAGAACATAATACAATTTTTCCATCACCATCTTCGCGGTTGCACTTTGCCGTCCCCCTTCACGGTACTTTAAACCAATGTGTGCAGGAAGTTCCACATCCGGTAAATACCACCAATCCAACATCAAGTTCGAAAGCTATCGACTGCGATTCAGAACAAATGCGTGCGGTTAAGCAGCACATTGAGAAAATCGCCACCGAAGCGGGTATAGGCCCCACAGAGTTCACCGTACGATTTAGCAGTAGCTGATTGCGGTTTCCGCGCATTATTGATCCGATGTGTCTGACACCACACACTTTCTTCGATTTGGCTTACCAGCCTATGTCCAAACTCTTCCTATTTGTGCGAGACAAGTCGGCTGCGTCGGATCGAGCGCGGCACCCGCTTTTTTAACAAAAATGTAATAGAAATTGGTTCAGGGATAGGTCAATTTTTTCCGATTCGGTACTGCTACATTGCTACCGTAGCATTTGTAGCGACGTAGCGCCGGAGGACTTCTACCTGTTAAAAGATAACTGTGACGTTTTGTTCAGCATGTTGGTGCTGGAGCAGGATACTGCCAAAGCAAACGCGCTGACGCCGCTGGCCGCGCAGTGTTTATGTCCGATTATGAAATATGAGTTGCCAACTAGAGGTGAAAAGTTTAAGACATCGTTGGTTGAGCACAACCAGCATCGGCGTTGATGTTTGTTATCAATTTTTTTGCACCCTAGTGCGCTCTATTTTTTACTCACCGCGCTTGAGAAGACTACTATTCATGCCACAAGAAACATAAATAGCTCTGTTATATAACGCTAAAGTTAAATTTTGTCTTTAGCTCACTATGGCAGTGGGCAGAATCCGCATACTCCCGCAAGTCAGCCTTAGAATGCCAAGCATTTGTTTTTCTTCAGCAGACAATTTTTTGACATACAAGAATCCAAGATGTTTTTCTGACACACGTTCTATGCCTCGGTCTTGGTTGCCGCGATGATTAACGTTTGTCAGATGTTTTGATTCTTCTAATGTGGAGCTTTGTCTCCCGACGAATGTGGCATCGGGTTGCGTGAGACCTTTTTTCAAGGCGATCCAATTTTTTTCACCATTGTCTTTTTGCCTCCCCCAATTCTAGGTCACAAGGATCGCACCGTAAAATGTTGGTTAGGCGGTCGATCAATGCGATCTTCTGACCGATCAGAGAACATAGCTAGCTCATTCGATTGTTGAGTTTTCTCAAAATCGACAATTGGTGCGGGTACTGCAAATTGATACTTTTTTCCCCGACTTCTGATGTAATACATTTTTTGACAAGTGCCAGTTTATGGTCTTTACATAATTCTTTTAGCAAATCCAGAATGTATTCAAGATAGATGGCGTCATTGATATACTCCCTTTTGATCAGATGATTCTTGCCACGATTGTCGTCATAATTCTCCAGAGTGAACGATTTGCTTTACACCCATGCAAACGATCATTTTTGATGGTTAATTGCGCTATTTCAGAGAAGATGAGTTTCGGTATTGGTAGTATACTTTATATAAAGTATTGCTCTATCGATACGCTTGGTACATGTTTTTATATACGAAGAATTTATCTCTAATCCAATGAGTGAGTAACACTTTCTCAATAACTGTTTGATCGTTAAGCAATGTAAGTTATCGATCGGATATGCAGCTACTTAAACAGAACAATAGGTCTGACAACTTATGTTTAGCTAGCCAGTTAGCCATAAACTGATAACAGCATTAGCTTGATTGCTAATCGGCCTATTCCTACGTTTTACTTGAATGGTAAATTAGGCCAAATCTCCTTTATATAATTCTCTCAAGGCATCTAAGTCTTTATTTGAGATTCATAGCGAGGTATTTCCAACCCAACTCAGTTGAGCTAGTAACTCGATCATGAGATACCACACAATCGTGAACTATTTCGCCTACCAATAGGCGCTACACCTCAAAGGTAAAAAAATACTCCAGATCATACCTATATGAGTCTCACTACTGGAGTATAGAAATGATCCGTCATCCTTTGAATTCAAACCTCTCTCTTCACCACGACAACCACTTTCTCGGTTTACCAGTACAAATAGATAAAGGGCCTTTGATAATTGAATATCTTGATCGACTTTATCAAACGATGTCTCGTACACTTGGCCAATATCGACGTGTATTCGCATTCAGATTTGATCTGCGTCTACCCGCCACTTTAAACTTATACGACCTCTCTTATGAGAATGAATTTATTGATCGCTTCATTGAATCATTTAAAGCAAAGATCAGACACAACCGTCAAATGGCGTTCAGAGAAAATAAGTATGCACATGACAGCGTCGTGAGGTATGTTTGGACAAGAGAGGTTGGGCAGCATGGGCGCCCTCATTACCATTTTGTAATCTTTCTAAATTACGATGCATTTTGCTCACTTGGCAAATATTCTTCAGGGAGGAATAACATGTATAACCGACTTCAAGATGCTTGGGCAAGTGCGTTACGATTGACAACCAATGATAGCAAGGGTTTGGTAGAGATTCCGTTGAATCCTTATTACCATATGCAGCGTGATGAGCACCAGACCATCGCAAAGTTTTTCTATCGAGCGAGTTATCTTTGTAAGGCAGCCACAAAGTCTTTCGGAAATGGTGCCCATGGATTTGGTGCAAGCAGAATTTAAATACCTACAGTCACTTCGACCGCTTTTTGTAGTTAATCAATAACGATCCAATTTCCGGACTACGTAAAGATTTTACTGCCAATGTGTTTGCAGCATAATTCTCGATCCATCGCGCTAAAGGCTGTTTTACTCGGAAAGTGAAAGTAGTCAATCTGAAGGAGAGCTTTGATGCTTTCAATACTGAGGCAGATGACGGGGCGCGGACAATAACTTGAATTGCTTGTCAGAAAATAAAATTTTCAAAAAGATTAAAGTTAAAACTCAGTTATGACTATTACCGCAGCCTATATAGATTCCTCGTAAGCAATGATTTTTTCTACATCTTTAGGATGTAGCAACACGGATATGGTTGCCAGCAAGATCAGTTAACAACAGTTTGTATATGTGCTAGAGAAACTAACAAGAGGAATATGTCACAGTAGGTCGCTTGGCTAACAATGCTCGTGACGTAAAAACATCATGATGTCCTGTTGTTTTAAAGATACATAACGTTGATAGCAAAATTAGCCATGGCGATACCGAGAGAGGGAAGCCTCTCATGTGCTAGGACCGAGATGCGATCTATGCGAGATGTAGCGTGATTGATACTGCAGTGAGACATAATGTATCTTCTGAGAATTGCTGATTAAGATAATATTTATGGGACTTCTAGCTCGGCCTTGCTGCTACTAATCCATCAAGGAAATCTGCCCATGCTTGCATCATTCGGCGCCTTTCTGGTAAATGTTCAGCGTAGTTATATGCAGCCCTAATGGAATCTCGCTCTGCATGAGCAAGTTGGCGCTCGATAGCGTCTCGATTCCATCCTTGTTCATTCAACAGTGTGGATGCCATACTACGAAATCCATGTCCTGTCATTTCGTCATTGGAATATCCTAAGCGTCGAAGTCCGGCATTGACCGTGTTTTCACTCATTGGACGTCCGTTGGTTCTTGCTCCAGGGAAAACATATTTTCCATGCCCGGTTAAATTGTGTAACTCCTTTAAGTACACTAACGCTTGCGCCGATAGTGGGACAATGTGTTTTTCGCGCATTTTCATTCGCTCTGCAGGGATGCGCCATTCCGCTTCATCAAAGTTGAATTCGCACCATTCAGCCTTTCTTAGCTCGCCTGGCCGAACAAAAGTTAGAGGGGCTATCTGCAGTGCGCATTTTGTTACGAGAGAGCCTTCGTAGCCTTTTATTGCGCGAAGTAGTGCACCGATCAATTTGGGATCGGTAATCGATGCGTGATGCTTTGCTTTGGCTGGTGGTAGGGCACCCCGTAAATCTGCAGCTGGATCTCGAGTTGCACGTCCTGTAGCGATTGAGTATCTAAATATTTGACTACAATTTTGCAGAGCTCTATGGGCCGTTTCTAGTGCACCACGTTCCTCGACTCTGCGCATTACTACGAGAATTTCTGGAGCTGTGATTTCCTCAATAGGGCGTTTTCCTATCCAAGGAAAAACATCTCTTTCAAGGCGACGAATGATTTTGTCAGAGTGGGTAGCAACCCAATTTGGTGCAAATTTTATAAACCATTCGCGGGCTATTGACTCAAACCCACTACTTCCATCTTCAACATTAGCTAATTTGACCGCCTTCCGATGTTCTCCTGGATCAATGTCACTTGCAAGCTGTTTTCTGGCGATATCGCGTTTCTCACGTGCTTCTTTCAGAGAAACTTCGGGATAAACCCCAAGGGAAATTCTTTTTTCTTTCCCAGTTATTCGGTATTTAAGGCGCCACCATTTACCACCCGATGGTGCGATTTCTAGGTATAAGCCTCCAGCGTCGTATAGCCGGATAGGTCTTTCGCCAGGCTTGGCATTTCGTATTGTTGTGTCAGATAAGGGCATGGGGGCAACTGATTTAGAGTCTGAGTAACTTGCCCCCAATGTTGCCCCCGTTTGATGCTGGATGTCAATGGTGTTAATTGGACGTCATAAAACAAAAAAGCCCCAACCTCGTATATGAAGTCAGGGCTTTTTGGACATCTTTGGAACTCTTAAAACATGTTAATGGTGGAGACGGCGGGAATCGAACCCGCGTCCAGAAGCACTCTACAGACAGTTCTACATACTTAGTGCTGCCATTTAATTTAATCCATACGACGCGGACGCACACGCTTCGGCTGGACGAGTTACCTATTATTTAGCTATTAGCCAAGTAACCCGGCTTATAGCGATTCCCTATGAATGACTCTACTGCTGTTGCCAGCCCGCCCTAGGGAAGAGACGGTGTAGAGTTAGCAAGCAATTAAGCTGCTAATGCGTACGAGTTATCGTTTGCAGTTATATAGTTCTGATTGTATTTACGAGGTAGTCAGGCCTCGGTATGCCCTGCGCTGCTTTGCAACCCCTGTCGAAGCCAGGTCGTCCCCAAACAGGTTAATATTGTAACGCGTAACTAGCTTATGCGGTGATAATGCGTAATTTAACTCACTGTTTGAGCATGCTTGGCACGAATCAGCTCTAATAATTCTAGAGGGGAATCGACTATGCCACCAGCTTTCCAGTGAGTAGGTTCTATTGCGCCACAATATCCCCACGCAGCCGCAACTGTGTACATACCTGCGGCGTTTCCTGCTTGGATATCACGCAAATCGTCCCCAACGTACCAACAATTCTGAGGCTTGATATTGATGCGACGCGCAGCCTCAAAAAGTGGGGCGGGGTGTGGTTTGGGGTGCGCTGTGGTATCTCCAGAAATGATGCACGCTGCATTTTGTAAGCCAATCAACGGGATTAGCAAATCGGTAAGCCGAGCTGCTTTATTCGTCACAACTCCCCAAACGATACCTAACTCTTCTAATCCTTTTAACAAATTTTGGACGTTTGGAAAAAGCTTGCTTTGATCAGCGATGTTATTTGCGTAGTTTTCTAAAAACTCTACACGCATTGCGTCGTACTCTGGGTGGTCTGGAATCACGTCAAATCCGGCTTTGAGGAGACCGCGTGCTCCGGCCGAGGCAAAAGGGCGCAGGCTTACGTATGGACTTGGTAATAATTGACGTTTACTGCGCATTATATTGACTGCTGCCGCTAGATCGGGAGCTGTATCAGCTAATGTACCATCGAGGTCGAACAAAACTGCCAGGGGAGTTTGCATAGATTAATTTACTGTTATATCCGTCACATTGTATTAATTTGCTGTCGAGGATCGTAAGTCTGGACTTGATAGCCGGAAGTGACCATCCGCTAAGCAGGACGAGTGCAGGCTACGAGATAGTTGACGCTAGTGTCAAGATTAAGGGAGTAAATTTTTGTCAGCGGGTTGTAACCCATGCCTCTGAATGTATCGACTTGCAGGCCAGCGTTGCGAATGGCTTGCGACAGCTCTGCCGGAGTAATAAACTTGGCATAGTCATGCGTTCCTTTTGGAAGCAGCTGCAATAAATATTCTGCACCGATGATCGCAAACAGATACGATTTAAGATTGCGGTTAAGTGTGGAGAAGAAAACTTGCCCACCTGGTTTTACTAACGCAGTACAAGCTTGGATGACGGATGCAGGATTAGGGACATGTTCCAGCATTTCCATACAGGTGACTACATCATATTGTGCAGGTTCACGAGCAGCAATGTCTTCCGCAGCAATCTTCTCATAACGTACGCTGACGCCAGATTCTAGTCCGTGCAAGTCTGCGACCTTTAATGCTTTCTCAGACAAATCGATGCCTGTTACGTTAGCACCTTTTTTAGCCATCGATTCCGCTAATATTCCACCGCCACAGCCGATATCAATGACTTTTTTTCCGATGAGCGGGATTCGATTATTAATCCATTCAAGACGAAGTGGATTTATTTCATGCAAAGGACGAAATTCAGATGTGGGATCCCACCAGCGATGAGCTAAGTCACTAAATTTTTGAATTTCTGCTGGATCGACGTTTTGAGTTGACATAATATTGGGCAAATGACTTTGCCACCTTACTTATAAAAGCACTATTGTAGGGCATATTTCGTCAGCGCATATAAGCTGCAGCAGCAATGAAAAAACCCTGCCTAAGCAGGGTTTTGAGTAATTAGCCGACCTGAGGGCAAACAAATTATTTTACGTTACGTGTACCAACAACTTCGATTTCTACGCGACGATTTTGTGCACGGCCTTCAGCTGTTTTGTTGTCAGCAACAGGTTGTTTTTTGCCTTTGCCTTCAGTGTAAACACGATTAGCTTCAATACCTTTGCTCACCAAATAAGCTTTGACAGCTTCTGCGCGTCTTACCGACAGTTTTTGGTTGTATGCATCGGAACCAACAGAGTCAGTGTGACCAACAGCAATAACTACTTCGAGGTTAATACCTTGAAGCTTCGATGCCATGTCATCCAATTTTGTTTTTGCTTCAGATTTCAACACTGCTTTGTCGAAATCAAAGAACGCATCAGCCGCGAAAGTGACTTTCTCAGAAGTTGGTGCAGGTGGCACGGCTACTGCAGGAGCAGGCGCTGCTACTGCCGCAGGAGTTGGTGCTGCTGCAATCGCTGGTGCTGGTTTGACTAGAGGTGCATCGCAACCTGGAACAGCATCTGCTGGTGTCCAGTAACCTGTACGCCAGCACAAACCAAATGGATCCCGAACAATAACACCACGACCATCTTGAACATAAGCACTGTTTGGTGTACTTGCTTTGATGTCCGTCATATCTTGCGCGGATGCTGAAAAAGCGGCTACTGAGGAAGCTGCGATAACGAGTTTTACTAAATTTTTCATATTTCTCCTCTCGGGTGAGATTTCTATCGCAGAATTAACTGCGCGAATTGCTGCATAAAATCGGATACTACCACGTGCTTGATTACAATACTATTTCAGTATCAATTTCTGACAATGAATTCATACTCTTACTTTGATTATTCTGCCACAAGACAGGTTGGCGAGCCAAAATTGTTAAATTAAGAAAGTAACATTTTGTTTGCGTGTCGTCTTTTAACAACCGACCTCGCCGCACGAATACGCTTAGACTTCATATCATTCATTATTTTAACACCTAGATGCTTGTCTTGAAATCGCTTGATCTTGGATGCTTAGCTTAAGCGCAAAATTAAGTCGTGGTAAATATTTATACATATTCATAGCGCAAATAAGTTCAAGTGGAGTCGTTACTATTTTTGTATTATTCATTGATGATGCTTAGAAAGTGTTCAATGTATAAAAAAGCACTCTAAGCGATTCGCTAATGCTCATGTAATATGGAATCTTGCGTATGGGCTTGCTTAGCAACTATCAATATTTACTGTGACATAACTGATTATCACCTTGTTAGCTCAGTTCAAAAACCACATGAATAGCAGGATTGGCATGTTAAAATCGGTAGTTAAGCATTGAAAATAGATGGCTAAATTTTCATATTCGAAGGTCTTTTAAGTTGTAGTTTTTAGGCGCGAGTTTGATTGCAAGTCATTTTCAACCCATCGTTATTTAACCAAGCTCTAAATTGCCGGCCCGCCAATGGATCAATTCGCTAAAGAAACACTCCCGATTTCCCTTGAAGAAGAAATGCGCAAGAGCTACCTCGATTACGCCATGAGCGTGATTGTTGGTCGTGCCTTGCCGGATGTACGTGATGGTTTGAAGCCTGTGCACAGACGCGTGTTATTCGCCATGCACGAAATGAACAACGTTTATAACCGTCCATTTGTAAAATGTGCACGTGTAGTCGGTGAAGTCATGGGTAAGTATCACCCCCACGGCGATGCATCGATTTACGATACCTTGGTGCGGATGGCACAGGACTTTTCCTTGCGCTACACTTTAGTGGATGGTCAGGGTAACTTTGGCTCGGTGGATGGCGATAATGCTGCTGCGATGCGTTATACCGAGTGCCGGCTAGATAAAATTGCTAATGAAATTCTGGCTGATATCGAAAAAGAAACCGTCGATTTTGTTCCTAACTATGATGGTAAAGAGCGCGAGCCGTCAGTATTGCCGACGCGTATTCCTAACTTGCTGATCAATGGTGCTTCCGGTATTGCGGTTGGTATGGCGACCAATATTCCGCCGCATAATATTACTGAAATCATTAATGGTGCCTTGCATGTGTTGCGCAATGCGGATTGCACAATTGACGAGCTGATCGAAATTATTCCTGCGCCAGATTTCCCTACTGGAGGAATTATTTATGGCGTCTCTGGCGTGCGTGATGGTTACCGCACGGGACGAGGACGAGTAGTAATGCGTGCTAAAACGCATTTTGAAGAATTTGGTAAAGAAAATCGTACTGCTCTGATCGTCGATGAGTTGCCTTACCAAGTAAATAAAAAATCTTTGCTAGAACGAATCGCTGAGTTGGTAAGGGATAAAAAACTCGACGGCATCTCTGATATTCGTGATGAGTCAGATAAATCCGGTATGCGCGTTGTCGTTGAATTGAAGCGCGGTGAAGTGCCGGAAGTTGTGCTCAATAATTTGTACAAGCAAACCCAATTACAAGATACCTTCGGTATGAACATGGTGTCTTTGGTAAATGGTCAGCCAAAGTTATTGAACTTGAAGCAGATGCTGGATTGCTTCCTGTCACATCGTCGTGAAGTTGTAACGCGTCGCACTGTATTTGAGCTTCGTAAAGCTCGTGAGCGCGGCCATGTGCTGGAAGGTCTGGCAGTTGCGTTAGCAAATATCGATGACTTCATTGCCATCATCAAAGCTGCGCCGACACCGCCATTGGCTAAGTTGGAATTGATGAATCGTGCTTGGGATAGCTCTATGGTGCGCGAGATGTTGATACGCACCGCTGCTGACAATCCTGCCGGTATCGACGCATTCCGTCCAGAGAATTTACCTAAACATTACGGTATTCAAAAAGACGGTTTGTATAAACTGTCCGATGATCAAGCGCAAGAAATTTTACAAATGCGTTTGCAACGCTTGACTGGTCTGGAACAAGATAAGATCGTTAACGAATACAAAGACGTTATGTCTGTAATCGCTGACTTGCTGGATATTTTGTCCAAGCCCGAGCGCGTTACCGTCATCATCACTGATGAGTTGACGGCAGCACGTAATGAATACGGCGAAGGCAACAAAGACGTACGCCGCTCCGAGATTACACACAATGCCACTGATTTAGAAACAGAAGATCTGATCACGCCAGTCGATATGGTGGTCACGCTCTCACACACCGGTTACATGAAGTCGCAGCCATTATCGGAATATCGTGCGCAAAAACGCGGTGGTCGTGGCAAGCAAGCGACAGCGACAAAAGATGATGACTGGATCGAACAATTGTTCGTGGCAAACACGCATGATTACATCTTGTGCTTCTCGAACCGCGGCCGTCTCTATTGGTTAAAAGTATGGGAAGTGCCGCAAGGTTCTCGCAACTCACGCGGTAAGCCTATTGTGAACATGTTCCCATTGCAGGACGGCGAAAAAATTACAGTGATCTTGCCACTATCCGGTGACAACCGCAGCTTCCCTGAAGATCACTACATTTTCATGGCGACCAGTCTTGGTACCGTGAAAAAGACACCGCTGAACGATTTTAGTAATCCGCGTAAAGCAGGCATTATTGCAGTCGATTTGGATGAAGGCGATTTCCTGATCGGTGCTGCACTGACTGACGGCAAGCACGATGTGATGCTATTTTCAGATTCCGGTAAAGCGGTGCGCTTTGACGAGAACGACGTACGTCCTATGGGTCGCACTGCACGTGGTGTGCGTGGTATGAATTTGGAAGAGGGTCAACAAGTCATCGCATTGTTAGTTGCTGAGAATGAGCAACAGTCAGTCTTGACGGCTACTGAAAACGGCTTTGGTAAACGCACACCAATCTTGGAATACACCCGTCATGGTCGCGGCACTAAAGGCATGATTGCGATTCAAACTTCTGAACGTAACGGTAAAGTTGTGGCAGCAACCTTGGTCGACACTAATGACGAAATCATGTTGATCACTACGGGCGGCGTATTGATCCGTACACGGGTATCTGAAATCCGTGAAATGGGACGTGCAACGCAAGGTGTTACTTTGATCGCTGTTGAAGATGGTACCAAGCTGTCTGGTTTGCAACGCATTGTTGAAACTGATGTCGATGTCGATGTCGATGCGATTATTGAGTCAGATATAGACAATGGCGCCGAAGGTGAACAAGCCGCAACGGAATAAGTTTTGACGACGATGATTGCCAGTTCTACTTCCAAAGTGATTGATAAAGTGACCGAAAACGTGAACAACATCGTGACAGCGATTTACAATTTTTCTGCCGGACCTGCCGTATTACCTATAGAGGTGTTGCAGCAGGCAGCAGCAGAAATGTTGAACTGGCATGGTAGCGGCATGTCGGTCATGGAAATGAGTCATCGCGGACCAGAATTTATGTCGATTATTGCAGCAGCGCAAAGTGATCTGCGCGAGCTGCTGGCAGTGCCGAATAATTACAAAATTCTGTTTCTGCAAGGTGGTGGTTTAGGTGAAAACGCGATTGTCCCCATGAATCTGATGGGGCGAAAGCCGCAGCCGGCAACTGCGGATTTTATTCACACGGGCTCATGGACCGCGAAGTCGATCAAAGAAGCGCATAAGTACGGTAATGTGAACGTTGCCGCTTCAGCAGAAGACAATGGACATACTGCAATCCCGGCACGTGAAAGCTGGAAGTTGTCTCAAGACGCAGCTTACGTGCATATCTGTACCAACGAAACGATCGATGGCGTTGAATACCAGTTCGCACCGGATGTGAATGCCGACACGGGCGGCGCGCCGATTGTGGCTGATATGTCCTCACATATTCTGTCGCGCGTGATTGATGTTGCTAAATATGGTGTGATTTTTGGCGGCGCACAAAAAAATATTGGCCCCGCCGGTTTGACGATTGTTATTGTGCGTGACGATTTACTTGGCGATGCGTTACCAATTTGCCCGTCAGCATTTAACTGGAAAATTGTTGCAGACAATGATTCCATGTACAACACGCCGCCCACGTATGCGATCTATATTGCAGGCTTGGTATTCCAGTGGCTAAAACGCCAGGGTGGTGTCGCAGCGATGGAGCAAAAAAATATCGCCAAAGCGCAACTGTTGTACGACTATCTGGACGATTCAGATTTTTACGTCAATCGGGTTGCCAAGGATTGCCGTTCACGTATGAACGTGCCGTTCTTTTTGAATGACGAAAGTTTAAATACAGAGTTTTTAGCGCAAGCCAAGCAACACGGGTTGTTGCAATTAAAAGGACATAAATCAGTCGGCGGTATGCGCGCCTCGATTTATAACGCGATGCCGATAGAAGGCGTACAAGCCTTGGTCAGTTTTATGAAAGAATTTGCCCGCGCTCATGCATGAGCGGTGAGCAACCAGATAGCTTCTTCTCTTTAGCCCTTTCTTTGCATGGCACTCACCATCACCTGGAAACCGTGGCGCTAAGGACAACGACCAAAAGTCGGAAGAGAGGCGAGCATCATTGCCATCACGCTACGCTAACCAGCGAGAATGGCGTGAGTGTGACTCGTACAAGTGTGAAGTATACAGCGACGTTTTCAACAACTCGCTAAACGGTTTTTAGGTTTCTTATGAGCGATAACAAATTATTCCCTCTGCGTCAGAAAATTGACGCCATCGATACACAAATCCTCTCGTTATTAAATGAGCGCGCACGTGTTGCGGAAGAGGTCGGTCATGTTAAGGCAGAGACCAATGCCCCCGTGTTCCGGCCAGAGCGCGAGGCGCAAGTTTTACGCAGCGTCGCTGAACGTAATCCCGGCCCTTTAGCGAGTCAGGATATTCAACTGATTTTCCGTGAAATTATGTCGGCTTGCCGGGCACTGGAACGTCGCGTAGTGGTGGCATTTTTGGGGCCGGTCGGTACTTTTAGTGAGCAAGCGGTGTATCAGCAATTTGGGCATGCGATTCAAGCTTTACCCTGCGTATCGATTGACGAAGTGTTCCGTGCAACCGAGGCGGGTACCGCAGATTTCGGCGTCGTGCCGATTGAAAATTCAACGGAGGGCGCGATCAACCGCACCCTCGATTTACTACTCCAGACCAGCCTTGCAATCAGTGGTGAACTAGCAATTCCGGTACAGCATAGTTTGATGACTAAAACGGGCACGATGGATGGTGTGACGCGGATTTGCGCGCACTCGCAAGCGTTAGCGCAGTGTCAGGCCTGGTTGAATCAGCATTATCCTCATATCGAACGTCAAGCCATGGCATCCAATGCAGAAGCCGCCCGTATGGCCAGCGGTGACGCGACGATGGCAGCGATTGCCAGTGAAATCGCGGGACAGCAATATCAGCTTGGCGTAGTTAGTGCGCACATTCAGGATGATCCTCATAACCGTACGCGTTTTGCTGTGATTGGCCGTTTACAAACAACGCCGAGCGGTAAGGATCAGACCTCCTTGGTATTGGCCGTACCAAATAAAGCCGGCGCAGTTTACAACTTGCTTGCCCCATTATCCAAGCATGGCGTGTCAATGACGCGCTTCGAGTCGCGGCCAGCGCGCACTGGCAATTGGGAATATTATTTTTACGTCGATGTAGAAGGCCATGTAATGGATGAGAAGGTGGCTAAAGCCATGACGGATTTGAATAACAATGCGGCCTTCTTTAAGATACTAGGTTCTTATCCTTGCACTGTTTGATGAAATAAAGCTCGGTAAAAAGTTTTTTAGAATCTCTATTGTTAGATGTCCAGTATAAATAAGCCTCTCAAGCCAAAAGTGCTCCAAGAGCCGCACAAACAATGGACGACTAATTTTGAAGGATTTCTAAAATCTCATTCTTGAGCGAATCGAGGCGCAGCTATTGCTTGCAAAACTATAAAGTCTTGCAACGCCGAAGTAGTGCTGTGCTGAGTTAGCAAACACGGTCTGGCGATGTATCTCGATTAAAGATTTTTTAGAAGTCCCTTTTTTGTAAATCCAGCCTGACGCTGGACAATTTCTGGAGCAGCTATGTCTACACAATTTGGTCCCGCCTATGTTCGTGCAATTGCCCCTTACCAAGGCGGCAAGCCTATCTCTGAAGTGGCGCGTGAATTTGGTCTAGACGAATCAAAAATCGTCAAACTGGCATCGAATGAAAATCCGCTCGGTGTACCGCAATCTGCGCAAGCAGCAATGCTGAAAGCTGCTGCTGATCTGGGGCGCTATCCTGATGCAAATGGCTTTGAATTAAAAGCCGCGATCATGGCGAAATACAATGTGCCGCAAGATTGGATTACCTTAGGCAATGGCAGTAACGACATTTTGGAATTGGCTGCACATTCTTTTGTGGAGCCAGGCCAGTCAGTCGTTTTTGCACAATATTCATTTGCCGTGTATCCATTGGCGACGCAAGCTGTTGGCGGACGCGCGATTGTGGTCGCGGCGAAAGATTTTGGACATGACCTGCCCGCAATGGCGGCAGCAATTACTGCGGATACTAAATTAGTTTTCATCGCCAATCCGAACAATCCGACAGGAACGTTTTTGCCGGCGGCGGAGATCGAAGCCTTCCTGAAAAAAGTGCCTGCCGGTGTCGTCGTCGTTCTCGATGAAGCGTACAACGAATTCCTCGCCGCCGACTTGCAATATGACTCTATCGCCTGGGTTAGACAGTACCCTAATTTGCTGGTATCGCGCACCATGTCCAAGGCGTACGGCCTGGCTGGCTTGCGTATTGGTTTTGGGATTGCACAACCGGGCATCACTGATTTATTGAACCGTGTACGCCAGCCGTTTAACGTCAATTCAATGGCACAAGCTGCTGCTGTCGCTGCCTTGAATGATGCAGAGTTTTTGCAAAAAAGTGCAAAACTGAATGCGGATGGTTACGTCCAGCTGACCAGCGCGTTTAAAGAGTTGAGTCTCGATTTTGTGCCGTCTTTTGGCAACTTTGTGTTAGTCAAAGTCGGTAATGAAGACAGCGCGGGCGCACGTATCAATCTGGAATTACTGAAGCGTGGGGTCATCGTGCGTCCAGTCGGCAATTACGGCTTGCCGCAGTTCCTGCGTATTTCTATTGGTTTGCCAGAAGAGAATGCGGCATTTATCACCGCTTTAAAAGAGATACTGGCTGCCTGAAACATGATGACGAGTGACGACAAGTTGAAGTCGATAGCACAGCAAGACCAGCAACAGCACCGGCTAAAGCGGGTCGCCATCTTTGGCGTTGGACTGATTGGTGGCTCATTTGCTCTAGCCTTAAAAAAGGCGGGCGCAGTTGAGCACGTAGTGGGCGTCGGTCGTAGCTTGGCATCCTTGCAACGTGCGCAGCAACTCGGCATCATTGATGAGATTGCTGATTCCGCTGCCGCCGCGGTGCGGAATGCCGATTTGGTATTGATCGCTGCGCCAGTCGCACAGACGGCAGCGATCTTGTCCTCGATTCAGCCTTACTTACAGCCCAATACTATTGTGACTGATGCCGGTAGCACTAAGTCGGATGTCGTTGCCGCAGCACGGCAAGTGATGGGCAATCAGCTTGCGCAATTTGTGCCCGCGCACCCGATTGCAGGACGTGAACAAAATGGCCCAGACGCTGCGCTGGCCGACTTGTATGTGGGCAAAAAAGTCGTGATCACGCGCTTGCCTGAGAACACGGATGAGGCGGTTGCCAGAGTCGCGTATGCGTGGCAGCAATGCGGCGCTATCATTCATCATCTCAGTCCGGCAGAACACGATGCAGTGTTCGCATCTATCAGTCATTTGCCACATTTGCTGGCGTACGCTCTGGTGGACGACATTGCGCGCAAGCCGCATGCGGATACTTTATTTCAATATGCTGCCAGCGGTTTTCGTGACTTTACGCGGATCGCCGGTTCGTCGCCAGAGATGTGGCGTGATATTACCCTGGCGAATCGAGCTGCCATGTTGCAGGAACTTGATTCCTACACGGCACGACTAGCAATTTTGCGTGAGCATTTAGTGAGCGCCAACGCATCTGGGATCGAATCGATTTACAGTCATGCGCAGGCGGCACGACATAACTGGATTACGGCGATAGAAGCCGCTGAGAAGCAGAACAAAGAGGGTGGGGATTGAGCTTCAGATGTTATGGCTTAGGTGCTGTGATTACCTGATTGATTTAATATACTCCCCTTATTTTTTTATAAAATAGCCTTATTGTCCAATAACTCTATGGACAATTTAAATATACCCTGGTGGAGTATTAATTTAGCGGTAAAAGTATTTATTGTCAGTATTTGCGCAAAACTGCTTTGGCTGCGTTGCCGATTTTGGTCGCTAGTCCTTGCCTGAGAAATTTGCCTAAGCCTTAATTACTTTTCACCAAAATTTAAAAAATAGCAGTTTCCTACCAGTTCTCGTTATCACCTAACATCTGTATGAGTCCATCAGCCAAATGAGTCAAGCCGCTAAACATTATCCACATTACCTCGATTTGCACCCTGTAATGCAGGCACAAGGCACAGTGCGTTTGCCAGGTTCTAAAAGTATTTCAAACCGCACCTTGCTGCTGGCCGCGCTAGCACAAGGCACTACGCAGATTGTGGAGTTGCTGGCGTCTGACGACACCTTAGTCATGCTGACGGCGTTGCAAAAGCTTGGCGTACATTGGACACAGGACGGTGCAACCCAGAATTACACCGTGACTGGCGTGGATGGTGTATTGCCGCAGCATCAGGCTGATTTATTTATGGGTAATGCAGGTACTGCGATCCGTCCGCTGGTCGCTGCTCTGGCAGTGATTGGAGGCGACTACACCTTGCACGGCGTCTCACGTATGCATGAGCGGCCGATCGGTGATCTGGTCGATGCGTTAAACCAAGTTGGTGTGCAGATTGAGTACACCGGTAATCCTGGCTTCCCACCGCTGCACATTCGTCGCGGTCACATTCATGCGCATCGTTTGCAAGTCAAAGGCAATGTCTCCAGTCAATTTTTGACCGCATTGCTAATGGCAGCGCCGCTGATGGCGCGTGATCATGATGTAACGATTGAAGTGATTGGTGAGTTGATTTCTAAACCCTATATCGAAATCACCTTGAATTTAATGCAGCGTTTTGGCGTAACTGTGCAACGCGATGGCTGGCAGGTATTTACGATTGCAACAGGTCAGCGATATGTGTCGCCAGAGGTGATTCATGTTGAAGGTGACGCATCGTCAGCATCTTATTTTCTCGCAGCAGGCGCGATTGCTGGCGGGCCAGTACGGGTCGAAGGCGTTGGTTTGCATAGTATCCAAGGCGATGTGCGGTTTGCAGAAGCTTTGGAGAAAATGGGCGCGACAATCACACGTGGTGACAACTGGATAGAGGCTAAATCGAACGGCGTATTGCAAGCGATCGATATGGATTTCAACCATATCCCCGATGCAGCAATGACGATTGCGGTTGCCGCTTTGTATGCCAATGGCACTACGACTTTGCGCAATATTGCCAGCTGGCGCGTGAAGGAAACAGATCGCATCGCCGCCATGGCGACAGAGCTGCGTAAGCTCGGTGCGCTGGTCGAAGAGGGCGCAGATTATATGACCGTTACCCCGCCTGCCAAGATTTTGCCTGCTACTATTGATACTTACGACGATCACCGCATGGCAATGTGTTTCTCGCTTGCTACTTTGGATGGCGCTGCTCGTCGCGGCGCTGCAATGCGTATCAATGATCCTAAATGCGTAGCGAAAACTTTCCCCGATTATTTCGAGGCGTTTGCCAAAATTAACCACAAGGAATTGTTTTGATGATGTCGACAGTGCCAGTGATCACGATTGATGGACCAACTGCCTCCGGCAAAGGTACGGTGGCACATCGTGTTGCAAAGCAGTTAGGATTCCACTACCTGGATTCTGGTGCCTTATATCGCTTAACGGCTTTGTCCGCGCAGCAAAAACATATTGCCTTAGATGATGAAATTAGTCTGGCCGCATTAGCACGCGAGCTGCCGTGTCGTTTTGTGCATGGCCATGTGTTGCTTGATGATAAAGATGTGACTGATGCCGTCAGGGCAGAAGCTATCGGTGTCGCGGCTTCAAAAATCGCAGTATTGCCAGAGCTCAGAAAAGCCTTGGTCGATTTGCAAGTGGCATTCCGTTATGCGCCTGGATTAGTGGCAGATGGACGTGATATGGGAACGGTGATTTTTCCTGACGCAACCCAGAAAATTTATCTTACGGCAAGTGTTGATGCCCGCGCGTCAAGACGATATAAGCAATTGATTGAAAAGGGTTTTTCTGCTAATATGGAAGACTTGATAAAGGATTTGACGGAACGCGATGCGAGAGATAGTGCCCGCACCGCAGCGCCTCTCAAGCCAGCATCAGGGGCATATATCCTCGACACATCAGCAATGGGAGTCGAGCAGGCGGTGCAAACCGTACTGGATTTATATGCTGCAACATGCAAATTAGCAAGCCAATAAATGTTCTAAAAAGCCTGCAAATGAATTTGATTTTCAATCAGTTTATCTTTTGAAAATCAATGTTGAAGTGCCTAAACTGATGCAAAGTCAGTGCGGGTTTGTTTAACCTAACCCAGTGTACACAGCGCTTTTGCCGTGTTCTGGATAACTCGAGTACCCTATGTCTACTGTTTTTATGTCCCAAGATTTTGCTACCGGTGCAGATAGCTTCGCAGCTTTATTCGAAGAATCCCTGTCACGTCAGGATATGCGTTCCGGTGAAGTAATCTCTGCTGAAGTCGTTCGCATCGACCACAATTTCGTGATCGTGAACGCTGGCCTCAAATCTGAAGCCTTTATCCCTGTTGAAGAATTCAAAAACGACCAAGGTGAGCTGGAAGTTAACATCGGCGATTTCGTTTCCGTAGCGATTGATTCGCTGGAAAACGGTTTCGGCGACACCATTTTGTCCCGCGACAAAGCAAAACGTCTGGCCTCATGGCTCGCGCTGGAAAAAGCGCTGGAGTCTGGCGAGATTGTTACTGGTACCGTTAATGGCAAAGTTAAAGGTGGTTTGACTGTTCTCACGAACGGCATCCGCGCTTTCTTGCCAGGTTCTTTGGTTGATACACGCCCAGTTAAGGATACAACTCCTTACGAAGGCAAGACCATGGAATTCAAGGTTATCAAGCTGGATCGTAAGCGTAACAACGTCGTTCTGTCCCGCCGCGCTGTAGTTGAAGCGTCTATGGGCGAAGAGCGTCAAAAGCTGATGGAAACCTTGAAAGAAGGCACAGTTGTTACTGGTATCGTTAAAAATATCACTGACTACGGCGCATTCGTGGATCTGGGCGGCATTGACGGTCTGTTGCACATTACTGATCTGGCATGGCGTCGTGTACGTCACCCTTCAGAGGTGTTGACAGTTGGTCAAGAAATCACTGCAAAAATCCTGAAATTTGATCAAGAGAAAAATCGCGTTTCTCTGGGCGTAAAACAATTGGGCGATGATCCATGGACTGGTCTGTCACGTCGTTACCCACAACACACACGTCTGTTTGGTAAAGTCACTAATCTGACTGACTACGGCGCGTTTGTTGAAGTCGAGCAAGGTATTGAAGGTTTGGTTCACGTTTCCGAAATGGATTGGACTAACAAAAACGTAGCACCAAATAAAGTTGTTCAATTGGGCGACGAAGTTGAAGTCATGGTTCTGGAAATCGACGAAGATCGTCGTCGTATCAGCCTGGGCATGAAACAATGCAAAGCCAATCCTTGGGATGATTTTGCGATCAACCACAAGAAAGGTGACAAAGTTCGCGGCGCGATCAAGTCCATCACTGATTTCGGCGTGTTCATTGGTTTGTCTGGCAATATCGACGGTTTGGTGCATTTGTCTGATTTGTCCTGGAACGAAACTGGCGAAGAAGCAGTTCGCGGCTTCAAAAAAGGTGACGAACTGGAAGCAATCGTTCTGGCAATCGATGTTGAGCGTGAGCGCGTTTCTTTGGGTGTTAAACAACTCGAAGGCGACCCATTCAATAACTACTGCGCAATGAACGACAAAGGTGCAGTTGTTGTTGGTACAGTTAAATCTGTTGAAGCTAAGGGCGCAGTGATCCAATTGGCTGATGATGTTGAAGGCTACTTGCGTGCTTCCGAAATCTCCCGTGACCGCGTGGAAGATGCAGGTACACACCTGAAAGTTGGCGATAGCGTTGAAGCCTTGGTATTGAACATTGATCGCAAAGCACGTGGCATTCAATTGTCTATCAAAGCAAAAGATAGCGTTGAAACACAAGAAGCAATGCAAAAAATGTCTTCTGACTCGAACTCCAATGCAGCTTCTGGCACTACAAGCTTAGGCGCGTTGTTGAAAGCCAAGTTCGATAATAAGAACTAAGCATCAACTTAGATACTGAGTTTTAGATGACAAAGTCTGAGTTGATTGCTCGCTTGGCAGAGCGATATCCACAGCTGGTTGCAAAAGATGTGGATGTCGCTGTCAAAACCATTCTGGATGCAATGTCCGATGTGCTGGCTAATGGTCAGCGTATCGAAATCCGTGGTTTTGGCAGCTTTGCCTTGAACAGTCGGCCTCCCCGCATTGGACGTAATCCTAAGTCCGGTGACAAGGTGATGGTTCCTGAAAAACGGGTTCCACACTTTAAACCAGGTAAAGAATTGCGTGAAAGAGTGGACGCCATGGTAGGGCAACCGATACAAGACGATTAAGCGAAGGTCGTCATTTCGGTGACCTGCGTCTTACAAAGTATGCAAAAAAATGAAAGCGGTATATCGGTCTGACCGATGTGCCGTTTTTTTTCACGTACAATTTCAAGCCTGAGTTTGTTGAATCATAATTCGCATATTTATTTTTGATTGAGTAGATAGATTCTGCTGCGATACAGCAAATTACTTGTAAACAATCGAGTTTGTGTTACGGTGTCAAAAACTCCATAAGAGCCTAGATAGGATACTGTTATGAAAATTATTTCCAGAATTATTACCCTCATTTTATTCATCGCCTTTTTTGGTTTTGCGATCAAAAATGATCAGATCGTGACCTTGCAATATTTCTTTGGTTACCAACAATCGGCTCCTTTAGTTATTCTGTTGTTAGTCTTCTTCCTCTCTGGCGGAGTGCTAGGTATTTTGGCCATGGTACCCATGGTTTATCGACACAAACGCGATATCTCAAAACATAAAAAAACAATCGCAGAAATTGAAAGTGAAAGATTGGCCGCCCAACGCGCCAGTACCGAAGCACCTCAACCGGATAGTGTTCGTAATATCTAACACCAATATAGCGATAAATAAAAATATGGAATTTGATATCTGGTGGTTGCTTGGCATCCCCCTATTTTTTTCACTTGGCTGGATTGCTGCCCGGGTCGATATTCGCCAGCTTCTTTCAGAGTCCCGTAGTTTGCCTCGCGGTTATTTTAAGGGTCTAAATTTTCTATTAAACGATCAGCACGATAAAGCGATCGATGCCTTTATCGAGATAGTTAAACTTGATCCTGAGACAGTAGAGTTGCACTTTGCGCTAGGTAATTTATTCCGTCGTCGTGGCGAAACAGAACGCGCTATTCGAGTTCATCAAAACTTGTTGTCCCGTCCTGATTTACCACTTGATCAGCAAACACAGGCAATGTTTGAACTAGGTCAGGATTACCTCAAAGCTGGTTTATTAGATCGAGCTGAAGAAACTTTTAATCAGCTAGTTGCTGGTCAATATGCAATACAAGCCAGACGTGCTTTGCTGGAAATTTATCAGCGTGAAAAAGAATGGGCAAGGGCGATTGAGGCAGCTTATGCATTGCAAGAATCTGGTGCAGGCGGCAGGCAAAAAGAAATCGCTCAATTTTATTGTGAGATCGCACAGGACGAATTGGTGCATACGCATTCTGATGCAGCATTAGCGATGTTAGATAAGGCCTTGGCAGCAGATAGACATAATGTGCGTGCCGCAATTCTGATGGGGGATGTACATCTAACTAACGGTGACATAGAAAAGGCCTTGTTGGCCTGGCGCAGAGTAGAACAGCAAAGTGTTCCTCATGTTGCTTTAGTGGCGCAAAGATTGATGGATGGTTATCGCAAGCTTGAGAGACCTCAGGAGGGTTTGAATTTGCTCAGAGGCTATCTTGCCGAAGCATCCTCGATTGACCTGTTGGAGGTCGTATTTAAGGCGACTCTGGAGTTGGATACAGTTAGCGCTGCAAATCAATTAGTCAGCGATGAATTGCGTAGAACGCCGACCTTGTTAGGTTTGGACAAATTGCTTGATGCGCGCTTGATGTCGGCTCCGCCAGACATTAGACCTGAGCTCTCTATGGTTAAAAATCTGGTACATGGTTATGCACAAAAACTAGCGCGCTACCAATGTTCCCATTGTGGTTTTAAAGCGCGTCAATTTTATTGGCAATGTCCGGGATGTAGTCGCTGGGAAACGTATCCGCCACGTCGTACAGAAGAATTAAACGTAATGAATTAATTTTTTATTTTTGTAAAAATAAAAATGTAAAAACTTAAATAGGATTGTGATCACAACATGAAAATTACAATTATTGGTACGGGTTACGTTGGCTTAGTGACTGGTGCCTGTTTGGCAGAACTCGGTAACGATGTATTTTGCCTTGACGTTGATCAGCGCAAAATCGATATTTTAAATAATGGCGGGATTCCTATTCATGAGCCAGGCCTGGAAGAATTAGTGGCGCGTAACCGTGCTGCTGGCCGTATCCAGTTTTCTACGGATATCGAGGCTAGTGTCAGCCATGGTGAGGTACAGTTTATTGCAGTCGGTACTCCACCGGATGAAGACGGTTCTGCCGACTTGCAATATGTCTTGGCCGCTGCGCGCAATATCGGCAAATATATGACTGGCTTTAAAGTCATAGTCGATAAATCTACTGTGCCAGTTGGTACGGCTGATAAGGTTTCTGATGCTTTAAAAACGGAGTTAATTGCACGTAATTCAGATGGTCAATTCTCCGTTGTATCTAATCCAGAATTTTTGAAAGAGGGGGCAGCAGTCGAAGATTTTATGCGCCCTGATCGGATTGTGATTGGTTGCGACGATACGCCACAAGGTAATCAGGCACGCTCACAGATGAAGAAGCTGTACATGCCTTTTAACCGCAATCATGAGCGCACTTATTGGATGGATGTACGTTCTGCTGAATTTACGAAATACGCTGCTAATGCTATGTTGGCGACGCGTATCTCGTTTATGAATGAATTAGCCAATCTGGCAGATCATGTTGGTGCTGATATTGAGGCGGTACGACATGGGATCGGCTCTGATCCGCGTATTGGACATAGTTTCTTGTACGCTGGTTGTGGCTATGGTGGCTCTTGCTTTCCTAAAGACGTACAAGCTCTCGAGCGTACAGCGCAAGACTACGGTTTGGATTTACTTGTTTTACAAGCCGTTGAAGCTGTAAACGAGCAGCAGAAATTGGTACTCGGTAAGAAAATCGTCAAGCGATTTGGTGATGATCTCAGCGGTAGGCATTTTGCGATTTGGGGCCTGGCATTTAAACCGAATACCGATGATATGCGCGCTGCCTCTTCCCGCGTTTTGTTGGCGGAATTATTGCGTAAAGGCGCTACTGTTGCGGTTTATGATCCAGTTTCTATGCCTGAAGCCAAGCGGGTTTTTGCACTAGATTTTGCTGATACTCCAGAATTATTAGAGAAAATTCGCTTTGCCAGTAATCCTATGGATGCCTTGGTAAAAGCAGATGCATTAGCGATTGTGACCGAGTGGAAAGCATTTCGTAGCCCAGATTTTGACCAAGTTAAATCGCTTCTGACGCAGCCTGTCATTTTTGATGGACGTAATTTATTTGAGCCTGCTGTGATGACCGAAATCGGTATCGAATACCATGGCATCGGTCGCTCAGTGTTGACGCGCGGATGATCAGTATGTTGGAATCTAAGCGTATTTTGGTTGCTGGCGACGTCATGTTGGATCGCTATTGGTTTGGCGACGTCAACCGGATTTCTCCTGAGGCACCTGTGCCTATCGTTCGTGTTGAAAGACGCGAGGAGCGTCTTGGTGGTGCCGCTAATGTGGCGCGCAATACGGTGGCGTTGGGTTTGCAGGCGGGTTTGTTAGGTGTGATTGGTGAGGACGAGGCGGGTCATATCGTTGAGCGCTTATTGACTCAGTCTGGCATTACTAGTTATTTAAGCCGTGATACAAGCATTTCTACCATCATTAAGTTACGCGTCATCGGTCGCCAGCAACAACTACTGCGAATTGACTTTGAAGAAAAACCTACTGAGCATGTACTCAAAGATAAACTATCCCGTTTTAACGCTCTGATTGCCGATTACGATTTAATTGTCTTGTCCGATTATGCCAAAGGTAGTCTGGTCAATGTGGCGGCGATGATTTCTGCTGCCCGTCTTGCTGGTAAGCCAGTATTGGTAGATCCGAAAGGAAGTGATTTTCTACGCTACGCTGGCGCTACAATGCTGACGCCTAATAAGTCTGAATTGCGCCAAGTCATTGGTGAGTGGGCAAATGAGGCAGAGTTGACAGAGAAAGTCCAGGCACTACGTCAGAAATTAGATTTACATGCATTGCTGCTCACTCGCTCTGAAGAGGGAATGAGTTTATACACAGCAACAGAGGTAACGCATGTGCCCGCTATGGCGCGTGAGGTGTATGACGTTTCAGGTGCAGGTGATACCGTGATTGCAACTATGGCAGCAAGTATCGCGTCTGGTATGAGCTTACAAGATGCCGTAATGCTTGCCAATCGTGCTGGCGGTATTGTGGTAGGTAAGCTAGGTACTGCTACGGTTTCTAAAGAAGAGTTATTTGCGTCTGTTAATTAATGTTAATTTAATGTTAATATTCTTTTGACTGTCAACCTGTATGGCCGTAAGTCGTTAATTGATACAGAACGAGATACATCGTTCTATCTGGTCTGGCAGTTAAATAGACGTAGTTAATTTACTTAATTCGGGAGTACTCATATGTTCAAGAAATTATTATTAGCAGTCGCAGCAATGGTCGTCTCCATGGGATTTGCCTTTGCTGATGTTGATGTAAATAAAGGCGATCAAGCTGCTTTGGATGGTATCAAAGGTATTGGTCCTGCCAAATCTAAAGCGATTATTGACGAGCGTACTAAAGGTGGCAATTTCAAAGATTGGGCGGATTTTGAAACTCGCGTTAAAGGCGTTGGCGCAAAAAGTGCAGTCAAATTGTCTGAGGCCGGTTTGACCGTTAACGGTCAGGCTAAGACTGGTGCGCCAGCAAAGCCAGCAGCAGAAAAAGTCGCTAAACCGATGAAAGCGGATAAAGCAGCGACTGCATCTGCGGCTGCCTCGGTTGCGGTACCTGCTGCGTCTGCTAAGGCATCTGCATCGAAGTAAATTTGGTTTTATGCTTCCGTTTTATGTTGTCGGTATGTGAGCGCATTAAAGGTTTAAAAAACAAAAACATCTCTTGCTTGCAGGAGATGTTTTTTTATTGCCGCAAATTCTCCTGACAACAATGCCGTGTGGTGAGCAGCAAGCTGCTACAGCGTTTAGAATGATGTTTTATATTAAATTGCTTACTAGCGACTATGCCTTATCTGACGATTGAAGACACTATAGGAAATACCCCGCTCGTTATGTTGCAACGTATTCCCAGTGCGGAAATTAAACGACGTAATAATATTATTTTAGGTAAGTTAGAAGGTAATAATCCAGCAGGATCCGTTAAAGATAGGCCTGCATTGTCTATGATCAAGCGTGCAGAAGAGCGTGGTCGAATTAAACCCGGTGATACCTTGATTGAAGCCACTAGCGGCAACACCGGCATTGCGTTAGCCATGGCTGCTGCCATGCGCGGATACAAAATGGTACTGTTGATGCCGGAGAATTTGAGTATAGAACGTCGTCAAAGCATGGCAGCATACGGTGCACAGATTATATTGACCCCTAAAACAGGTGGTATGGAATACGCCAGAGATCTTGCAGAGCAAATGCAAAAAGAAGCTAAGGGCGTGATTCTGGATCAATTTGCTAATCCTGATAATCCTTTGGCTCATTACGAAACTACAGGGCCAGAAATTTGGCGTGATACTGAAGGTCGGGTAACCCATTTCGTCAGTGCTATGGGAACTACCGGCACCATAATGGGCGTATCTGCCTATCTGAAAGAGCAAAACCAAGCCATACGCATTATCGGTGCACAGCCAGAGGAGGGATCCTCGATTCCAGGAATTCGGAAATGGCCAGAAGCTTATTTGCCTAAAATTTATGACAAGGCCAGAGTTGACCAAGAGGAGTCAGTGAGTCAGTCTGATGCCGAGCACATGGCTCGTCGCATGGCTGCAGAAGAAGGTATATTTTGTGGGATTTCAGCAGCTGGTGCTTGTGAAGTCGCTTTGCGTATAGCGCATACAGTTGAGAACGCAACTATAGTGTTTATCGTGTGTGATCGTGGCGACCGTTATTTGTCTACTGGGGTTTTCCCAGCTTAAATTACAGCAGTTTGTCGATATGACAGACGAAAAAATACCGTAGATGTACTTGGGTACATCTACGGTATTCTCATATTGGCTAACGACACTTATGATGTCGTACCAAATTAACTATTATCCGCAGCGTCTTTTGGTTTGAATTGCTTGTCGCTGATACGGAATTTTGCGCGGCGATCACCCATCAACTCGCGTAAATCTTTGATGCTGACATCGCTAATTTCATGCATACGAATTAACAGTGATGCACCTACAGGCAAACGACGGTGACGGATTTTACTAATAACTGGTGGTGCTACTTCTAACGCTCTGGACAAAGCTGCGTCGTTTTTCAAGTGCAATTGTTTAATCAACGTATCCAGAAGATTATTCGGATCGTAGTCAATCTCATCGGATTCAAGCTGTGTCAGATTTGCCATAATTACCTCGCTATTTAGCTTATTTAAAGCAAAAAAAGTTGCCTCAATAAAAAATTAATCAAACGGTAATATTGTATCTTTAAAATGCTTTTTCTTGCTAGAAAAATAGCAAAACATTGTTAAATCTCTTGACACATTGTCTTTTTACACATAAATGTATCATTCGATAATGTTACTGTAGTTTAAAACATACTATTTAGCAATATTAATCGGCGAAAATCTTATCGAGCTATAAAAAATTCTGAAAAGCAAGATTTTCCTTCTTGTTTATTTATTTCGTGCTGCTGCAATCACTTTCCCTAAATCGATCACAGACATAGCGTAAAAGTAGCTCCGATTGTATTGCGTAATGGCAAAAAAATTATCCGTCGCTAACCAATATTCGGTCGGTTCATTTCCATTTTGCAAATTGACTAATCCATATAGCAAAGATTCGGGTGCATCTTGACTTGCCGTCGTTGCTACCGTCTTCAGTTCATCTAGCTTGTAACTCGCTCTTAATCCTTGCCCTAAAAAGCTGTCTAATAAACTGATTTGCTCGTCTCCGATCGCTAAGCTTGCAGGGAATACGGTAGGAACATTTTTTTTCCAGCCATGCAGCGATAAGTAATTGGCGACGCTGCCAATCGCATCTGTTGGCGAACCTGACAGATCGATTTTTCCATCACCATCGAAATCAACAGCAAATTTACGGATACTGCTCGGCATAAATTGTGACCAGCCAATTGCGCCAGCATAAGATCCTTTAAAACTGAAGGGATCAACCTGTGATTCACGGGAGAGTAACAACATATTCTCTAATTCTGACCGGAAGAACTCCATACGCGCAGTACGTGTTGGTGTATCAGGATAAGCAAAAGCCAGTGTAGTCAATGCATCCATGACGCGGAAGTTGCCGGTATTCCGGCCAAATACCGTTTCTACCCCAATCAAGCCTACGATGATATCTGGCGGTACGCCGTATTGAGCCTCGGCACGATTTAGAGCATTGGCATACCTATCCCAGAATGCGATGCCAGCATCAATCCTGTGCGCATCCACAAACCGTGCACGGTAAGCTTTCCAGTTTTTGGGACGTCCACCTGGCGCTGGCTTCATTAACTGGATAGCTGATTCTATATAGCGGGTTTTATCAAAATTATTGACTAGCTCGGCTTTATCAAAATCATGTTTAATAACCATCTGGTCAATAAACTCACTCACCTCTTTCCATTGAGCAAAGTGCACAAACTCAGCACTATTAGCTGATTGCTCTTGGTCCTTGGATAGTTTTTTGCGTGCCGCATCGGCGTTGGGTGCAACAGTCAATAGGCTAGTGATAGTGATAATTACGGCTAATAAAAGCTGATTAGGAAGTTTGTTCAGTTTAGTACGTAAATTAGTCATAGAAATATAATGGAAGACATTCAGATTCGTCTGGTCAGCGACATTGCGCTAAGAGAGTTTTAAGTTGAGCCAGTACACTAGACATTGGCTGTTTCGAGTCGCCATATTTGGTTGCTGCGTATAAAGCTAAAAAGCTTTGGACGGGTATAAATAGCGCTTCCGGTAGTTTGCTTTTCAGACGACTCGTATATGCAGTCGGCCCTTCGTGCAACAAACGTGGATATTTTTTATCTGCCAGCTTTTTACATAAAGAAAAGTATAACTTATCGAGGGGCGCGAGTTTAGGTCGATGGTACAAAAGCGGCAATGCAATTAGTCCAATAAGCACTGTCCCGATGGCGAAAAAAACTAGCATCAATTTAGGCCAGTCTAATTCTCCTAAGCCTAACGTACGTAAAAAATCCACTTGTTTTGCGGGGTTGTAATTTAACACCCATTGGTTCCACGAGTTGTTGACAGCATCTAATTGCATGCGCATCCGGGATAGTAAAGATTTACTCTCTGCGCCAAGATTCATAAATTCGCTGAATCCACGACGATTCAAAATAGAACTTAAATTTAAGTTGATACGTTCAGGTGCGACCGCTGCGGTAGGGTCAACTCTGACCCAGCCTTGGTCTTGCAACCAAACTTCTGCCCAGGCATGTGCATCGGATTGACGCACTTCCATAAAGCCATCAACTAAATTCATCTCACCGCCCTGGTAACCAGTGACTACCCTCGCTGGTATGTCAACAGCTCGCATCAATACTACAAATGCGCTGGCATAGTGCTCACAAAATCCTGCGCGTGAATTGAATAAAAAATCATCTACACTATTTTTTCCTAACAGCGGAGGTTCTAATGTGTAGCTAAATTTTTCTGTCCTAAAAAAGTGTAGCACTGCCTGAATCAGACTTTTATCATCTGATGCACGTTGGCGTAAATCTGCCGCAAAAGCCAGGGTGCGAGGATTAAAACCCGCTGGCAATGCAACTTCTGTTTGCAGATCCCTGAGACTTAATTCTGGTTGCCATCTGTATTGGGGTTGCGATGTTACTTCATATCGCATACGGCGATTGATCGCTTGGGTTGCGCTGAGTTCGCCTTGTGTATTGAGCGAACTGCCAAGGTCATTGATTGAGGCTGATTCATTGGGTAAATCCAGTCCAAATAGCCAGCGTTGCCCTTGCGATTCCATGATGATTTCTTGACGTATTTTGGCTCCGCTGAAACTAATGGTGTTATCTCTACTACGATATTTGGGGGACTCGGCATGGGTCCAGCTGCTGCCGTCAAAATGGCTAAGGACGATTCCACGCCAATATAGAAGTGATTTTTGAGGAGCAGTATTGATTGCCAAATCGGGGAATTTAACTCGGAAAGCAATATCCTCAGAAAGCGCTAACTTACTGATATTTCCAGGCGTCATAGAGTCCGATAATCCACTGCGTCCGGTATTGGCATCACTAGGCAAACTCCAAAGCGGACCCTGTAATCGGGGGAATAAATAAAACGCAACAATGGTTAACGGAATCGCCAAAGCCAGTATCAATAATCCTAATTTAATACGTTGCATCAAAGGTGGCACAACGCCCGTATAGTTAAACGACAATTGCGCTGTTAGCAGCGCAATCACGGCACACAAGGCAAATGCAGCACTTCCTATGGTTTGGGTATCTAAAAACTGTGTCAGCAACAGAAAAAAACTCAGATACAGCACCACAAATAAATCACGTTTGGCATGCATCTCTAATAGCTTGCAAGCCAGCAGCATCATCAGCATCGTGACACCGGCATCACGTCCAAAAAAGGTATGAAAATGTAAGAACACGCCACCCATCATCAAGCTGGCAATGGGTACCAACACCCAAGAGGGTGGCATGCGTCTGCCAGTCAGCGTGAGCCAGCCACGCCAGGCTAATAAGCAAAGGCAGCTAACAGAAACCCACCGTTCCGCTTGACTGATATGGGGTAATAAAACCAACAAGCAGGCAAAAATCAGCAATAAGGTATCGGCCTTATCACGGGCAAGCGGGAGTTTTCTCCAACTTTTATGTAATGTAGAAATAGCCTTCGCCCCAGATTTGATTTTGGAATCTGGTAGGTCAGGTAATGGAGCGGATATCGTCATCGCCTCGATCTCATGTTAAGCCACATACTAGAGCTCATAAAGCGCTAAAGCGCGTAAGCAATCTAGCCGGTGCGCCTGTCCCGTGGCGGGGGCATAATGATTGCCGCCAAGTCGAAAACCATACGGTTGTGCGTTGGCATCTGCTTCTAATACCCAACTGGTCATGCGTGCTAATTTCAGTTCCACGTCCATGTTCTTTGGCAAACTAGAAAAATCAAGCATGATGTCGCTGGCAGAGCCGCCAGAAAATTGTTTCGTCACAAGCTGACCACCAGCGGCCACATCAACTTTGGCAATATGCTTCCAAGCCAGATGCTTAAGCGCGTCACCTGTTTGATATGCTCTGACGCCAGAAAAATCTTCACTGCCTGCATGGCCTCGCCCATCATTTTTTTCTGAGCCTTGATATGGCAGGGGTGGCGCATTTAGTTCTGGTCGCGGATACACCAGTGCTTGTACGTCGGGTAACCAGGTACTCCAGGCGCGCAGCAAACCAAGAGGGAACCAGGTCTGTAACCTGACTCTGGGAATGGGCAAATAACCGCGCGTTTCGCTAGAGCAGCTTAGCTGGATACTAGTGCGGCTAAATGCCGCGATATCGACCGCATGTTGTGCTGCATCTTTGCTGGAAAAACTCACCCAGACGGCATAGCGCGCATATTTGCGGCGATTGATTAAGTGCAGCGTAAATTGCGCATCTTCACCGGCAAATACGGGTTGTGCTGTGCCAGCGAGCAAATGCAAATGCGCTAGATTACGGAAGCCTAAAAACACGCTCACCCAGGCACAGGACATTAGTACAAATGTCAGCGCCAGACCCAAGCTTAAATTGTAGTTGGTGGCAGCAATAAACAAAGTGATCAGCAGTAGCAAAAACATCCAGCCAGGCTTGCTTGGCAACGTGAATACTCTGCGCTGGTTAAGAAATACCTCACCAGTTTCAGGCTTGTTTTCTAAAAACACCATTTTCCGAAAACGAGTTTGTAGGTTCGTGAATAAGCTCATTGTTACTGATTAAAAAAGTTAACTAAGCAGGACTTATGCACAGTTGTCCCAGCAAGGCGCTGCAACGCAGTTGGCGTGGGTTTGCGTGAGCCCTACTAAACTAATATTAGTTGGCATCTATACCGCAATCCGCAACATCATTTGCTGTAGCAATTCACTGCTGGCATTGGTTTTGCCGCTGACCGATTTTAAAGGCCGCAAACGATGTGCGATGACCGGTATCAGTATCGCTTGCACATCCTCTGGCAGGACATGATCGCGTCCCTCTAATGCCGCCCATGCACGTGCTGCTTGCAGCAATGCGATAGAGGCTCGCGGGCTCATGCCATCAGCAAAAACATCATCCTGGCGAGTGGCATGTGCCAGTGCTTGTACATAATCGATTAAAGACGGTGAGGTATGAATATGTTTCAGTAATTTTTGCGCCTCAACTAATTCATTAGCTTGCATTGCTGCGGTCAGGCTTTGTAGAAGACTACGGCGATCTTCGCCAAGCAACAGTGCGCGCTCTGCCGCTGCGTCGGGATAGCCTAGAGAAAGACACATCAGAAAGCGATCAAGCTGCGATTCTGGCAAAGAAAATGTGCCGACTTGGTGAGTAGGATTTTGTGTCGCAATGACAAAAAAGGGATGAGGCAGCGCACGGGTTTTGCCCTCCACACTGACCTGACGTTCTTCCATCGCCTCTAGCAAAGCAGATTGAGTTTTCGGTGTAGCACGATTGATTTCATCTGCCAGCAAGACCTGCGTAAATACGGGGCCAGGATGAAAAATAAACTGATTTTTTTCACGTTCAAAAATAGAAATTCCAACCACATCTGCGGGTAGTAAATCACTGGTAAATTGCAGACGATTAAATTGTAAGCCAAGTGAAATCGCCAAGGCATGCGCCAAGGTAGTTTTGCCGACGCCTGGCACATCCTCAATCAGTAAATGACCGCCCGCCAGCAGGCACACCAAGGCCTGACGAATTTGTGTGTCTTTGCCGATAATGACTTGATTAACTTGTTTTGCAACTGCGTGAACTTTTGAAAACATAGTGAGCACTAAGCCTTATGAAATGAATTTGCGTCAGTCTTATTAGTAGGACTTACGCAAAACCGCCCCAGCTGCGTTGCAGCTCCTAGCCTAAAGTACTGTCGTCGTCGCTACGCCTTGCTGGGACAATTTTGCGTAAGTCCTAATTAGGTAAGTTTTACTACAGTAACTCGAGTGTAAACTGATTTAAAGCAATCACCATACAAGATATACAGGATGTCGCATCATGAACCGTTTTAAAATGAGCGATGCTTAGCCTGGAACCGGAAATTGGTAAGCGGTGGCAATAAGCTGGCAATAAGGCCGTTTGCAAAATGCCGCAAATAGGTTGACACTAACGCCAAGAGACATATCAATCTACGAAGATCAAAAGAGCAAACAATGACGACCGCGTTTTATACCCACGCCGATTGCAAGCGGCATGAAATGGGATCATGGCATCCAGAATCTCCCGATAGATTACAAGCCATCGAAGATCAATTGATCGCCAGTCGTATTGACAGCTTGTTGGAATATCGTGAAGCGCCAGCGGCAGAAGAGGCTGACTTAGCGCGCGCGCATACCGCCAGTGCCATTTACCGGATTCGAGAAAACTGTCCCACGGCGCACTCAGAACATCAGCACTTTCCGCTAGATGCAGATACTTTACTCAATGCCTTCACCTGGCGTGCCTCGTTGCGTGCCGCAGGTGCTGCGATTGCCGCCACTAACGCGGTGATTGCTGGCGAGCTGGACAATGCATTTTGCTCTGTGCGCCCACCGGGGCATCATGCGACTTCTAGCGAGGCGATGGGTTTTTGTATGTTTAATAATGTCGCCGTGGCTGCCAAATATGCGATGGAAGTGCATGGGCTAGAGCGTATCGCGGTAGTCGATTTTGATGTCCATCATGGCAACGGCACGGAAGAGATTTTTCATAACGATCCCCGGGTGTTGATGGTGAGTTTTTTTCAGCATCCGTTTTATCCCTACTCAGGCACCGAGCATCCGGCGCCCAATATGCATAACATTCCAGTGCCAGCGCATACCTATGGCGATGTTGTACGCCAATTAGTGCTGGAGCAGTGGCTTCCCGCCTTGCATCAACATCGCCCGCAAATGATCTTTATTTCTGCCGGATTTGATGCACATAAAGAAGATGATATGGGCCAGATGGGCTTAGTCGAGGCGGACTACAGTTGGATGACCCGCAAAATTATGGAAGTCGCCAAAGAGCATGCGGGTGGCAAAATCGTTAGCTGCCTTGAAGGTGGCTATAACTTGTCGGCTCTGGGTCGTAGCGTGGTTGCTCATATTAAAGTGCTAGCCGAGCTAGATTGATGATCAGATTCTTGCGCCAGATGTCTCAAAAACATCAAACCTCAGCATAAAAATGATGGGAATGGAGCTGATGACGAGCGTAGCTAGAATTTTTGTAACGCTGAGTTTTTTGCTTTTTTTGTATTGATGTTTGCCTTTTTCGGCAGAGTAAAACGCTATCCTTTTGCCTGGCATTAAATTAATACTGCTATATAGTATATTTTATTGTCCATACGCTAATTGGCTTTGAGGTGCATTTTATGCCTATACTCCCATTAAAATGCCAATTTTTGATGATCTGGGCGACTGCTATACCCCGTAGCTAATTTCCTCGCCAAAAACTAAACAGGAATTCTTGTGCGCAAGTCCGTAAAATAGCGGTTTGAATTTAGCAAATAGAAGAATAAGCATGTCCATACAATGGTTCCCCGGTCACATGAACGCTGCCCGCAAAAAAGCGGCAGAAACCATGGAAAACACCGATCTGGTGATAGAAGTTTTAGATGCCCGCATTCCGCAAGCCAGTTGTAATCCTATGGTCGAACAACTGCGCACGTTTCGTCAGCGTCCTTGTCTAAAAATACTCAATAAAAGCGATTTAGCTGATCCGCATGCCACTAAGTTTTGGCTGGATTTTTATAACAGCCAAAAAGGTGTACACGCAGTCGCATTGTGTTGTAAAAAACCGTCCGACGTTGCCAAAATCCCTGGTATTGCGCTTAGCATCGCACCGCATCGCGGCGTACCAACCAAGCCCTTGCGCATGATGATTATGGGGATTCCCAACGTAGGTAAATCTACTTTGATGAACGCGTTGCTTAATCGCCGTGTCGCCAATGTCGGTGATGAACCTGCCGTCACCAAAGTACAGCAGCGTTTGTATCTCGGTAAAAATATGATTTTGGTCGATACTCCCGGTATGCTCTGGCCAAAAATCGCCCATCCGACCGATGGCTTGATGTTAGCCGCCAGCCATGCAGTTGGTGTAAAAGCTCTGATTGAAGAAGAAGTCGCTACCTTTTTAGCCGAACAATTATTACAAAATTACCCTAAGTTTTTGACAGCCCGTTATGGCATCGTCACAGAGGGGATTGATGGCGTGAGTGTGATCGAGGGCGTTGCCAAAAAACGTGCTTACCGCCTCAAAGGTGGTGACTGGGATTTAGAAAAAGCGGCTCACACTTTGCTGTTAGATTATCGCAGTGGTGCTTTAGGACGAGTCAGTCTGGAGACGCCCGCCAGCCGCGAACATTTGCTCGCAACCTATGTGCCACCAGTGTTGCTGGGGCAAGGTAAAACGACCGACGTATCACAGGGCGAGCAGGGCGAGTTGGACGAATTGCCGAGGCAGTAAAACTGAATCTATCCGATGGAAAAATAGATGTTATCTTTCCTCTTGCGATTTGTCCTTTGTGTTTTTCTTAGCTATAAAGCTTGGGATATTGCTGAGCTATATGGAGCAGGGTATGGCCCCATTGTTTTAGTCGTTGTTGCTGTTGCCTGGGGTATTTTCTTCGCCCCGTTTATTGTTGACCTTATTCCTGCCGTCCGATATTGGGCCAGATATTCTGTTTTAAACCGATGGCAAGGAAGATACTATTCGTTTGATCATTATCATCTTCGCTTTTACATGGTGGACGATGTTATCTGGTTACCTATAAAAGATATCCAAAACTTGATCGTGCCGAGATTGGCCGAACGTGAATTACGCTTACTCGGTGACGATTACAAAATCATTCCTGGCCATAAGCAAATCGGTGTCACAGAGGCTGGTTTGCTACGTTTGTTGGCAACGCGCACAGAACATCGTCGCGCTAATATTAAGATGCTACGATTTAAACTATGGTTAACAACTAGTGCCCTGCCAAATGTTAAACGTTTGCCTAAGTCGCGAGCGAACATCTTATAAATGGTGGACTACTTATCGTCTGGCTTACGACGTATTCTGTGACTAGCCATTGATAATCTTACGGGCAAACGATTCCAGATAATCCATTAAGGAGTCGGTTGCTTTTAAGGCTTGCTCTTCATTGCCTTTTGCGATCGCTTTCGCTAGCATCAGATGGCAACGTGCGCCTTCTTCTATATCGCCTTCATGCTGAAACGCATACCAAAAGCGACGGCATTTGATCACCAGTGGCACGACCGCCGCTACCGCAGACGGATTGCGGCAGGCTTCGTGTATCACGTGATCTAAGGCTTGGTCGGCGGCCATATATGCACCTAGATCAGCGAATTTAGCCGCGACCAACATTTGATCTGCGCATTCCACCATGTCTTTGCGGTGTTGCGGTGTGCTGCGACGGGCTGCGCTGGTGGCGATCAGACGTTCTATTACGCGCCTGGTTTCGATCAGCGTCATGTGTTCTGCGGCTTCAATGTCACTGACGATCAAACCGCGTCTTGGTAGTTGCAGAATCAGTCCATTGGATGACATCCGCATCAAGGCTTCACGCAAGGGGGTGCGTCCCAAACCTGTGATTTCAATTAATTCTGACTCTACAATCGGAGAGCCTGGCTTAAGTTGTAGGGTGACAATCATGCTTTCGATCGCGTCATAAGCGATATCCACCGCACGCAACTTGGGTGGTGGAGATTTTTGCGGTAGCGCTGTCGCCATCGCTGATTTGCTTGCTGTGGCTAGCATGAGGTTTTCCGAGTCAATATTTTATTTCTATAATAGCGACATTTCGCCGAATTTTACTCAGTAATATTCATTTTTTTCGAAATTATTGCGTATTTATATAGGCGCACGATTGGGCAAACTGAGCATGCTTTGCTGGAAGTTTGCCCCATAGTTACATCTGTACGCGAACTTTTTTAGAAAAGTCGGTTAAAGGTAGATCGAGACATCCGGTCTAGTTGCTAAGGCTTTTTGTACGATAGTCGTCACGCGTTCACGTTCTGCACCAACAAGCGGCTGGCGCGGACGGCGTACGTTTTCATTGCCAACGCCGACCAGGGTTTCGACCAGCTTCAGGTTTTGTACCAACTTGTTGGATACGTCTAAATGCAACAGCGGCATAAACCATTGATATAGCTTGAGTGCATCGTCATAAAGTCTGGCTTGCATCATGTTATAGAGCGCTACCGTTTCTTTCGGAAAGGCGACGACCAAGCCTGCTAGTAAGCCATCTGCGCCGACTGCTAATCCTTCAAATGACAGATCATCCACGCCCATAAATAATTGATAGCGATCGCCCAACACATTGCGCAGATCCGTAATGCGGCGAATGTTGTCAGTTGATTCTTTAATTGCCACCAGCCATTCACAATCAGCCAAATCCAAAAAATCTTCTGGTGTTAGATCAACTTTGTACGTCACAGGATTGTTATAGACCATGATCGGCAATTGTGCCGCTTTGGCGATGGCACGCAGATTGTCTTTTGCTTCGCGGGCGTCGGCGGCATACAAGACCGATGGCATTACCATAAGACCTTGCACACCCATATCCGCGGCTTGCTCCACAAACCGTAAGGCATTGCTGGTGCGGGTCTCCGACACATTGACTAAGACCGGCAGGCGCTTATCCGCAACCTGCAAGGCAATCTTGGTGACTTCCAGTTTCTCATAAAACGAGAGGGTGCTGGCTTCGCCCAAAGAGCCGCAAGTGACCAAGCCATGGACTCCGCTATCGATCTGAAAAGCATAATGCTTTTCCATTTCAGCATAGTCCAAATCTTCATTATCTTTAAACTTGGTAGTTACTGCCGGAAAAACGCCACGCCATTTATTTGTGCTCATGCTTATATTCCTTCGCTGACTTAGTTAGTAGAACTTGATTGAACTTGGTGGATTGAGCTCGCTTGATCAAAAAAGAGTTTAGTACATGTTAATATTATTTAAAAATATTTTAAATATATTTAAATAACAGATAAAAAATTGTAAAAGTTAGTGATTGTTTATTTAGTTATTGCTGTTTCATGTAAAATGAATAATATTATTTAGTCATTCATTCTTATTAATTACCGGTATTTCTTATGATCATCGATCCTATGCCTATCATCTCCACTGAAGAAGCACAGAAAAATCGTCATCAATTGGCAGGTCAGATTAGTGATATTTTTTTCACCGAAGCTTTATTTGATGCGATGCCAGATGTAGTTTTTTTCGTCAAAGATCTGGCTGGTCGTTATATTGTGGTAAATCAGACACTCGCCACACGAGCTGGTTATAAAGATAAAGCTGCCTTAATTGGTCATACGGCCACTGAAGTTTTCTCGGCTTCTTTAGCTGTTAATTATGATGAACAAGATCAAATGGTACTGAGCGGCAATCATGCCTTAAACGATCAATTAGAACTTCATCTGTATCCCAACCTCGATCCTGGCTGGTGCCTCACCCAAAAAATCCCACTGCGCGACACCAATAATAAAGTCATCGGTCTCACCGGTATTTCTCGTGATTTAGCGATGCCGGATCAACGCCATCCGATTTATCACCAGATCGCCGCTGCTGTCCGGCATTTGCATAGTCATTATTTTCAGACAGTACAAATGGCAGATTTGGCGCAACTAACCGGTTTGTCGATTACCCAGATTGAGCGTTATTTCCAAAAGATTTTCTCACTGACGCCACGTCAGATGATGATTAAAATCCGTTTAGATGCAGCATCCCAGATGTTGGCTGATCCTAGCAAGAGCATCACTGACATTGCAGCAGATTGCGGCTACCAGGATCACAGCGCTTTTTCTCGTATTTTTAAAGCCACTGTCGGCATGACCCCGAGTGAATACCGCGAAGTCTTACAACGTCAGTCTATTCTCGAAGCCAGAGCCTGATAGAAACGCTTTCCTTAGCGCATCCCCCAAACAAAGGGATCTCTCTCATCCAATAATAAAGTCGCCTCAGCATTCACAAATGCCTTGCTGCGAATACTCGGTAAGATTTTTTCTGCACTAGTTGCGTCGCCGGAATCATCTGCTTTCATCGCTCGATAAGACGCTTCAAACACGCTGCCGATAATACTTTCCTGCCGCCATATTTCACCCTCTGTCAATTCGCCATCTGCCGCCAGGCAAGCCAGTTTGGCGCTGGTGCCGGTGCCGCAAGGTGAGCGGTCGTAGGCTTTGCCCGGGCATAGTACAAAGTTTTTGCTGTGATTATTGGCTGAATCTGGAGTGCCAAATAATTCGATATGATCTATCAACGCGCCGTGCTCACCGGTAATCTCATTTGCCTCCAAGGCTTGTCTTACCCCCCAGCAAAAATCGGTAAGCGCATCAATATTTATTGATTCTAACTCCTGCCCATGATTAGCGATCAGGAAAAACCAATTGCCACCCCATGCCACGTCGCCTGTTACAAGACCGTGGCCAGCGACTTCAATCACGACTTCTTTGCGGTAGCGCCATGCCGCAACGTTATGCACAGTCACGCTATCGTTAGCATGGAGTTCAACCTGCACAACGCCAACAGGCGTGTCAATTTGATGTTGCCCAACGCTGATCTTGCCTTGGTAAGCCAGACTCACCACAAAGCCAATCATGCCGTGACCACACATGCCAAGATAACCCACGTTATTAAAAAAAATCACGCCGGCAGTGCATACAGGGTTGTGCGGTAGGCAGGCCAAAGCACCAACCATCACATCGGAGCCTCGCGGTTCGCAGGTGGTCGCAGTGCGGTAATGATCAAATTCAGTTTTAAAGCGATTGACGCGGTCAGCTAAAGTGCCCTTGCCCAGATCAGGGCCACCAGCCACGATTAACCGGGTGGGCTCACCACCGGTATGCGAATCAATAATGGATATTTTTTTCATGTGCACAGAATAATCAGATGTTGGCGCGTTGTCTTGACGGATTGGCTCTTGCTTATTGTTGAAATCAGCATAGTCAGCGTTATTTTGACTCTAAGATAGTTTAAATAATTATGACAGTCGTGATAACGTCGGGCGACATGTAACTTTATTTTAAGTAAGCTGTTCGTCTTTAATTTAATATACTCCCCATAAAATTTATTAAAAATGACCTATGGTTCAATAATTAATTGGACGTTTACAATATACATATAAGGAGTATATGTTTTATGTCATGCCGTCCATTCTCCGTCATCTGAGATCAACGCTCGCTAGTGAAGATGGCTCAAAGGTAACCCCGGATCATTTCCGTCACTATTAACTCGTCGTTTTTCATAAAACTGTACAAAAAATAATCATGTAAAAATGGGATAGGATGCAGCAAAATTGCCATGCGATAATGCGAACTGCTTATTTGAAACCACCGCCCAAAACCGCATGAATTTAGTCACTCGACAGCGCGAAACCCCCAAGCCTGATCCCGTCAAAAAACGGTTGATTGCTGGCGTGATGATTTCTCTATTGATTCATGCATTGATATTGTGTGTACAGTTTGGCGTGCCCGGTCTGGGTTCTCCAGGAGCGGCAGCGCCGGAGCAAAATAATTTTGCCCTTGCAACTGAATCAGAATTGACGATCCAGATTGCAAATCCAGAACTTAATACCAGCGCCGCAATCCCGCCGTTGCAGGTGCCACAGCCACCTGTGTCAACACCGCCGGTAGCCTTGGCAGCAGAGACTGGCATACGTTTGATAGCGACTGCGGTTGCAACGCCAGCAGCACCAGTGCCCACATCATCCAAGCCAGCGTTAGCCGAGGCCAAAGCAAAAAATGGCCCCAAAAAAATCGTAGCACGCGCTATTCCGGTGATGCCTAAAGCTGAGCAGGAACAATCGCCAGAAGATCCGGTACGTGTTATTGCCCAAAATGAGATGCGGGATGACAGCTTTGTCGTGCCGCTCCCCAGCCCAGAAGACCCGGAGCACAAGCCCGATCCAGAGTCCCGGCAAAAAATTACTAAATCTGTCGCCCCCATCGCACCTGATCCTATGCTGGATGTCGCCAGTGTAGCTAGTGTATCTGAGCAGCCAGACCCAGCGATACAACAAGCCGCAGCGCGGGCAGAGGCGGCCGAGTTAGCAAAGTTGGCAGAAGAGACCAAGCGGACACAGCTAGCCAAGCAACAAATCCGGCAACAAAAGCAATTGAAAGAAGAGCAGGCGCGCTTGCAATCAGAAGCACAGCTTGCAGTCCAGACTCCGCAAAATGTGGCGATCCAAAAACTACAAGAAGACAATCGTAAACAAGCGGATGTCAGCGGGGCGGCAGAGATAGCATCCAAGTTAGAAGAGCAAAAATTAGCCGAGCTTAAGCAAGCCGAACTAAAGAAAATTGAACAAAAAAATATCGAACAGCAGCAAGCCGTCCAGCAATTAGCGCAGCAAGTAGCACAGAAAATAAGCCAGGACGAAGCCAAACGCACCCAACAAGAGCTAGCACGTCTGGAGCAAGTGCGCCAACGAGAACAAGCGATTCAGCAAGAGCGTCAGCAAAAGCAAGTAGCAGAATTACAAGCCCAACAGCAGGCCATTGTGCAAGCCAACAAGCAAGCCGCCGAGCAAGCCGCCGAGCAGACGGCCAGGCAAGAAGCACAGCGCATCGCACAGCAAACCGCACAGCGAGAACAAGAAAGCAAACAAGCTCTAACCGCTCAGGCCAGCACAAAATTTGAGCCGCGTACCTTGCCTGCGATCGGCAATAACAACAATCACGGCGAAAGCATTGCCAGCCGTGCAGACAGTGGTGATCGTAGTGGTGATAAATCAGGCGAAGGCAACGGCATCAAAGACGGCGACCGCAATGGTAACGGCAGCGAAAAAGGTTTCGTCCTGCCTAAAAATTTATTCAGCAGCGATCTCGCCAACAAAGCGCTGGAGCAATCACGCGGCTTAGGTCTGTTACGTGGCCGGCCACCAGTCCCCATCTTTGGCGACGACGACAAATCACGTCGCCGCGCAGTCGGTAGTGAATACAGCAAAGATGTTCCATTACGTATGTATGTAGAAAGCTGGCGACAAAAAATCGAGCGCAACGGTAGCCTTAATTATTCACAAATTTCCAAAGACAAAGCCCGTGGTTACCCCGTCGTATCGGTCATCATACGCAGCGACGGCAGCGTAGAAGACATCGTCCTCATCAGTTCTAGTGGTCGTGCAGACCTGGACGAAGCAGTGCGCCGCATCGTCAGAGTCAACGCCCGCTATGCATCTTTCCCCGCCAACGTGGCAGAAAAATATGACACTATTGAAATACGCCGGGTCTGGAATTTTGAAGAGGCGCTAAGGATTACTGAGGAATTGCGGTAGTTTTGCGAGATAAGAGCTAACCATAGAAGAGGCAATCACGATGCGTATTTTGATCACGGGTGGTACCGGTGTAATCGGGCAGCGCTTATGTCCAGCGTTGTTGGCAGCGGGGCATGAGTTGACTGTATTAAGTCGCCGCCCGGCACAGGTGCAGCGTTTGTGCGGTGCTGCGGTAAAGCCGATGGCGTCTTTGCAGGAGTGGTTGCCGGCGATCCATTTTGATATTGTCATCAATCTTGCCGGCGAGCCGATTATTGATGCGCGCTGGACCGAAAAACGTAAGCAGTTATTGTTAGATAGCCGGGTCGCCTTGACCCGCGAGTTGGTCGCTTGCATGCAGCGTGCCGCACAAAAGCCGACACTGTTTTTGAGCGGATCAGCGATTGGTTATTACGGCGATACGGGCGATCGTATCATTGATGAAACGGCTGAGCTCGCTCAAGATTTTGGTGCCCAGCTGTGTAGTGCATGGGAGCATGAAGCCAATCAAGCCAGCGCGGTGGGGATTAGAACGATACTGTTGCGTACCGGTCTGGTGTTCGACGCGCGCGGCGGCATGCTGCAAAAAATGCTGCTGCCGTTTAAGCTGGGTTTTGCGACACGATTAGGGCAGGGTCAGCAATGGATGAGCTGGATACATATCGCCGATTACGTCGATGCTGTTTTGTTTTTGCTGGCCCATCCTGATGCTGAGGGCGCGTTTAATATGGTGGCTCCGAATGCAGTGAGGAATGCCGAATTTACACAAACGCTCGCCAGCGTATTGCATCGTCCGGCAATCTTTGCTGCGCCTGCATGGTTGCTCAATGCCGCCATGGGTGAGATGTCCTTGCTGCTGTTGGGTGGTCAGCATGTCGTGCCAAAAAAGTTGCAAGCACTTGGGTTTACGTTTAACTATCCAAGCTTAGATCATGCATTACAAGCCTTGGTGACTGAGGGTTGAGCGGTAAAAAAGTGTATTTGAAAATAGTCAAAAATTTGATAAAAATAAAATGAATGTAGCGACTAAATCTGGTACGGGGTTAAGTATCCAGCAGGGTACAACCCATACTGCAAAGCGTAGCAGTTGTACGCGTTGTCTGCGTCCGCAAAGCACTTGTATTTGCCATTGGATTATCGCTATTAATCCGCAAGTTGAGGTCGTGATTTTTCAGCATCCGCTAGAGGTAAAAAATACAAAAGGTAGCGCACGCTTGCTACATTTAAGTTTGACCGGAAGTCAAATTTGTATCGGTGAGAAATTTGAAGAATCTTTGCTTAAATCCTTACTGGATGTACCCGGAAAAAATAGCATATTGCTGTACCCGGAAACGCCGCAAGATCAGGGAATAGGTGTGATGCCTGCGCCTGTTTTTGATGTTAGATTATTGGCGCAGCCTGACAAAATACGTTTGATCGTGCTGGATGGCACCTGGCGTAAAAGTCGAAAAATGTTGTACCTTAATCCGCTGCTGCAAACATTGCCTCGTCTCCCTTTGCGGGACACGGCAACGTCGTTATACCGGATTCGCAAAGCACATAAGCCGGATCAGCTTTCTAGTTTGGAAGCGACTTGTTATGCATTGATGATGTTGGAGAGTACATCGGAAAAGTACCAGCCTTTGCTCGATGCATTTGATGGATTTGTAGGGCAGCAAGAAGCGCTTAAGACATCGCACTATTCTGATTTCGATGCTGTTTTGATTTAAGTTTTTAGCTAATTTAATCCCTCTGACGCCTCACCTCTGCGCACACAATATTTGCCGCCTTGCTTGCCGGCATACATCGCGGCATCGGCACGTTTGAGTAAGCTGATCGGGTCATGCCCATCTTGTGGTGCCAGCGCGTAGCCTATGGTTAAGCCGACGCTGCAAGTTTGCTCACTTAAGACAAACGGGCTGTCAAAAGCATCCAGTAATTTAAGTCCCAGATCGTTTGCTTGCTGTACGTTATTGAGCCCACTCGACATGACCACAAATTCATCCCCACCGAGTCGTGAGACAAGATCTGAGGTGCGCAAATTAGCTTGCAAGCGTTTGGCGACAGCGATTAGTAGTTCATCGCCAATGTCGTGACCGTATTGATCATTGACTTGTTTAAAGCCATCCAGATCGAGCATATATACGGCGAGAATTTTTTCTGCGGATGCTTGTGGCAATAGGTTGCCCAGGCTGGTATTTAAGCCACGTCGGTTAGGTAGTCCTGTTAATGGATCGGTATGTGCTAACGAATGCATGGTGTCACGTTCTTTACTCACGTTTTGGGCTTCCATATGGATCGCTTTGGTACGTAAGCCAAGTACGCGCATAAAAATCAACATGTCAAAAGTTGCGCCAAACTGGAATGAGTGCATGGTCCAAAAGTTAGCCGGAATTTGTCCTTGAATAACCCCGATGAGGATCGCGGTGGTGATGAAATAAACCGCCCAGCCGCTTAAGAAATACATCCCGACTTTATCGCCTCTGCGGGCACGGGTGATTGCGCCCGGTATGCCAAGTACAGCGGGCGCTAAGCCTAAAGTGCTGATGATGGCTGTGACCGTGTAAATATTGATCAGATCAAACGTGTAAAGCACGGCAAAAAAGACGGTCAGGCACGCGCCTGTTTTCATTAAAAAACCAAAGTGCCGATAGCGATCTTTACTCTGTAAAGCCTGCTCGATAAATAGAAACGATCCACAGGCAGCGATCAATGCAGACAGGCCGCCTGCATGGAGTTCCATCCAGACATTGTCGGTCCAGACGTACTGCGCGCCCACACCAAATTGCAGTAACGAAAATAGTAAGCTGCCTGAGATCAGCAGCGCGTATTTAATAAACAGATACTCGTGCAGACTAAACCATTGAGCAACACTATAGAGCAACAGACAAAGTGCGATACCAGTCAAAATGCCTTGCAGCATTTGCTCGTCCATCGCGCGTGCATGGAAGGTGGAGGGCTTGCTCAGGGTGATCGGCAAGATCATCGGACCTATCGTTTCTACCCGCATAAACATCACGTAGTCCAAGCCTGGTTTTAGCCGTAAACCGGAGGCGTGAGAGCGGCTGGTGATCGGGCGTTGGGAATAGGGTTGCATATTTCCTAGCAGCCGATGTTGCACCATATCTTGGCCTTGCATCAGATAGACATCAATTTTGTTCAGAACTGGATAGTCAATGTCTAAAGCCCATAAGCCATCACCATTGGCGGCAACAGTTAAGGGCAGGCGTAACCAAACTACATCTTTGCGCAAGCCCAGGGTATCCGTTGCTGTCAGAGGGATGGTGAACTGATTGCTGAGCGCGATGACGTCATTCAGACTCAGTTTGCCGCTGGCATCTGGCAAGAAGGTGATTGCAGACCAAGCATGGATCAGTGGGGTGCTATCGATTAGCAGTAGCGGTGCTGTTTGCTGGGTTGTTTGCTGATTGCTAATGGCTTTTCCGAGTTTGCCTGAAGTACTTGCCGGACTCTGTGCAAACGCGGAATTTGTTGCGCCTGCTGAACTTATATTGGCATCGTCACCAACATAGCCCAAGCTGAGTGCAGCAAGCAAAATGAATGAAATACAGTGTCGCAGCACCTGAAATTGGTGCATGGGAGGATGCCGGTGCTTAGGCAATAAGGACTTAGCAAATCTATGCAATTTACTTGTCATGAGTTGCAGATGGATGCGGCAAAAAAGCCTGTGAGAACAAGTACGTCAGTTCAGCGAAAAACCAAATTAAGAGTATCGTGTCGCTGAGGTTTTTCTGTCAAGCAGCATTTTTTCCAACATCGCGGCGAATACTGCCGTGTGAACTACTCGCCATCCCAAATATATTGTCGATAAAATAAGTCTATTCCATTGCTTGCCGCTGGGTCTCTATTAAATAAAATCGCTGCCGCAAGCTTGTCCGGGATGGCTCAATGAACATGGGTACAAGTTGCGCATAAAATAGATACTTTGGGTGAGTATATTTATACTGCCCATACAATCATTGGACTATAAGGTATTTTTCATAAAAAATCGTGGGAGTATATAAATAATTACTACTGTTAGCATATGGGAATGGGCGAAATCTAGCTACTTGATTTCGCCCATCTCGCCCAGACTTGCATTGTTCTGCATTCCCTTTTTTTTACCCTCTTCGTGTCTCCCTAGAATTGCCCCTCTGTTTATGCAAAGCCTGACTTAACTTGCTGTGGAAGGGAGCTGATCTTTGTCGACGGCATCTGTTGTTGCAAGCTTATTTGCAGGCTTAGTTTCTGGCTGATCTTCTGCCTTAGTATCTACCTTAGTGTCTTACTTAGTTGCGGGTTGACTCAAACGCGCTTCTAAAGCGTTCATCCATGCAGGTGCTTTGGGGTCGGTTTGCCAGTCTGCCATCGTTGAATTTACCGAATATAAAAGATGCTCAGGCAGTTTTAAAGGACGAGTCTGATCCATCAGAATTTTGCTCATCAATTGCTTGCCCAGCAGGCGAGTAATCAAGCGTGAGATTGAGAACTCTGGCAATAACAGCCGCACCACGGTATCGGTCATCCTGATCAGTAACATACCCAAACTAAACACCATGCGCGACAGCAAAGACACCCGGCCATCAATACCAATATCTTTTGCTGTTCTGGTGCCGCATAAATAGCGTGTCATTAACACCGGAAAAGGTTTAATCAAGCGGATAGGGATGATTGCTTCCATCGTATTCATCAATGCCATACCAAGGCCGGGGCGAGGATCGGGGTCAATCGGATCTGCGCGACCACGGGCTTGCATCTGATTGAACAGGGCTTCGGCTTGTTCCATAGTCTCAGCCATTAATTCGCGTCGAATCCCTAAAATATGGCCTACCACATTCCATGTATGCAAATAGGCCAGCTCGTCTTCTTGAGCTAATCCTAAGCCCAGTGTGCGCAGGCTACGCAAAAATACATAACCAAAGGTGAGCAGGGTGTAAGCCAACTCTTCCTGATTACAAGGCAGACCGTCTTCGCCTAACTTCCAGCCATGCGAGAACAGTGCCTGGTACATATTGTTGGAGGTCTCTGGCAATGCGCCCGCGGCTAGTGGCGGTATGACGCCGGCATCATTTTGATTTTGATGATTGCCCAACGCCAGCACCAGATCGGCGGGATTGCCATGCAAAATCAAGTTACGTATGGTGGCGTGAATCAGGCGTACTTTAAGGATCTGTGCGACGCCGCTGCCGTCTGGTTTGGTCAACCCACCCGCCAACATGACAGGGAAGATCATCGCCGCAGTGGAGCGTACCCGGTACTCAGTGTGTTTCTCTAATTGTCCTGCGATATGCAACACCGCCGACAGGTCGGGTATGACATAGCATTGCGGTAGGCTAGAGCAAAAAAGCAAAGAGCACGACAACATGCCGTAGTCGATAAACAAGGTCTCGGCACGATGTATTTGCGCCAGATCTGCCCATGGTGGTAGCGCACGCCCTTCGTGCAGATAGCTTTGTAAGTTGGCGCTGATATCGGCAGGCGTGGCTGGGTTGGCAGGTGTCCAGTGATAGATGGCGGCGTTGGATTGCCATTGCTCAAATTGTTGATTGATGATGCCAATTTTTTGCCAGTGCATGGCATGTACCCGCAAAAAATCGATTTCTGTGGCCACATCCCAAGGGCCGAGAATCGCGGCAATGGTATTGTCTGCTAAGGGGTCAGCCTGATATTGGGCTTGGTCTAATTCTTCATCGCTGACTTTACTTTCCGACGGCGGCACTGGTTCTATCGTCCATTGCCACCAGCCAGCAAAGGCGCACAGCAAAGGTATGCCCATTACAAACACGGTCATGCTACGGATTTCTACAGGGTAGCCTAGCAATAACTGGAAGATCATCCCACTGGCGTATAAACCCATCGGCAACAGTGCCTCTTGTTTGCTAAACGCCACACCGGGTTTTTTAATCGCATCCCGGGTGGACAGGCGGAAGGTCAGTAAAATCATCGACGATACAAAGACCCAGCCAAAAAATCCCTGAATGGTTTCGCCAAACCACCAGCCATCAGTTTTGGTCATGATCCAGGCTTTGAGTACGAATACCATATACGGGTCTGCGCCCAGATCAAATGCAGTCACCAGCATCGCTGCTAAAAACGACATGAACAATATATTGCCGGAAGCGGAGGAAGTGTCCAGCGGTGTACGCCAGACAATCAGGTTGCTGATCACATAGCAAGAGTAGGTTAGCGCAAACCACATTAGCGGGATCACCATCGGCACATCACCTAAGCGCCAGCCCAGCACCTCGGTGTAGGTGTAGCTACCAAAAAACCAGCCATGTGATGCCCCCATTTGCTCGGCAAACCAGCCAAAACTTAGGGCAATCGCGACAAACTTGAGTGCTGCTTTGCCACCAAGCAAATGGATGGCATTGGCCCAACATATTGCAAACATGAGAACAGAGCTACAAACAATCGCAATCGTAGTGTCGTTGTGGGTGCGTAAAGCGGTAGCAATTAAAAAACCTGCGAATAGAAAGTAACTAATAGCGGGTAGATGTGCTGACAGTAATTTCATGATGGCTTTATGGTCTTTTAAGTCGGTATTGAAATAATGTCAGGACTTGTAGCAAACTGCTTTTGCGTCACTCGGTTAGCAACTTTGCTTAAGCCCTACATCTGAACACGGATGAGAATGCATTAGAGAAATCTTACGTTGTACAAGTATAAATTTCTCTGTTAAGAATATTGCTCTAAGAACATTATTTATTTTCAACAGATTGACGTTGTATTTACATAGATGGGTTGTTTTGCCTAAATAGTTTTATCCTCTTTCGATTTGCCTGGCACGGTATGGAATATCCTAAAATAAATATACTCCCCATTAATTTATAAAAAATATGCTTATTGTCCAATGATTATATGGACAATTTAAATATACCTACTATGAGTATATTTATTATTAGGTTGCTGTTGTATGGCTTCGTACCATCCTCCAACTCTGTACACAGTTAATCTTACAAAATAAAAAAAGCTCCACAGTTTTCACTGTGAAGCTTTTTTGCTTAGCTTTTGCTTAACTGATGTGGCGTATTGCACGCCACGTTCAGCGATGTTATTCCTTGCGGAATTACATCATGCCGTCCATACCACCCATGCCGCCCATACCGCCCATGCCGCCGCCCATGCCGCCAGATTTGTCATCTGGTAATTCGGCAACCAAAGCATCAGTTGTCAAGATCAGGCCAGCAACAGACGCTGCATTTTGCAAAGCAGAGCGTGTTACTTTTGCTGGATCCAGAATACCCATTTCAATCATGTCGCCATAAGTATCGTTAGCAGCGTTGAAACCGAAGTTACCTGTGCCGTTGATGATGGCGTTGACAACAACGCTTGGCTCGCCACCGGCGTTAGCAACGATTTCACGCAATGGCGCTTCGATCGCTTTCAACACCAGTTTGATACCGGCTTCTTGATCTGGATTGTCACCTTTGATGACGCCAGCAGCTTGACGTGCGCGCAACAGAGCAACACCACCGCCAGGAACAACGCCTTCTTCTACCGCTGCGCGAGTCGCGTGCAGAGCATCTTCAACGCGGGCTTTTTTCTCTTTCATTTCAACTTCAGTTGCAGCGCCAACCTTGATCACAGCAACGCCGCCTGCCAACTTGGCAACGCGTTCTTGCAGTTTTTCACGGTCGTAGTCAGAAGTTGCTTCTTCGATTTGCGCGCGGATTTGTTTTACACGTGCTTCGATACCAACAGCTTGACCAGCACCATCAATCACGGTGGTGTTTTCTTTGCCGATTTCGATACGTTTAGCTTGACCCAGATCAGCCAAAGTCGCTTTTTCTAATGTCAGACCAACTTCTTCGGCAATCACTTGGCCGCCAGTCAGGATAGCAATATCTTCCAACATCGCTTTACGACGATCACCAAAACCTGGCGCTTTAACTGCAGCAGTTTTCAGGATGCCACGGATGTTGTTGACAACCAGAGTGGCCAATGCTTCGCCATCGACGTCTTCTGCGATGATCAGCAATGGACGACCGGATTTAGCGACTTGTTCCAAGATCGGGAGCAGATCGCGGATGTTCGAGATTTTTTTGTCGAACAACAGGATGAACGGATTTTCCAGAATCACGGATTGTTTTTCTGGGTTGTTGATGAAGTACGGTGACAGGTAGCCACGGTCAAACTGCATACCTTCAACGATGTCCAGCTCATTGTCCAAAGATTTGCCATCTTCAACAGTGATCACGCCTTCTTTGCCGACTTTGTCCATTGCTTTTGCAATGATGTCGCCGATGTTTGCATCGGAGTTAGCAGAGATCGAACCAACTTGAGCGATTTCTTTGTTGGTTGTAGTTGGCTTGGACAACACTTTGATTTCAGCAACGATGGCTGTAACCGCTTTGTCGATACCGCGCTTCAGATCAGTTGGGTTGAAACCAGCAGCGACGTATTTGAAACCTTCGCGAACAATCGCTTGTGCCAATACAGTTGCTGTTGTTGTACCGTCACCAGCGTTGTCAGAAGTGCGTGAAGCAACTTCTTTCACGAGCTGCGCGCCCATGTTTTCTAATCTGTCTTTGAGTTCGATTTCTTTAGCGACTGAAACACCATCTTTAGTCACTGTAGGTGCGCCGAAAGAGCGTTCCAGGACAACGTTACGACCTTTAGGGCCCAGTGTTACTTTAACTGCGTTAGCGAGGATGTTAACGCCATTGACGATCTTAGCGCGTGCATCATCGCCGAAAATTACTTGTTTAGCTGCCATGTTAAATCTCCAGAATCTTGAATGGAATATTGTTTTCAGCCTGCATTACATCGTAAATAACAGACTGAATCACAAAAAATGAATTACTTCTGAACGACTGCGAAAACGTCTTCTTCGCGCATTACCAGAACTTCATTGCCGTCAACTTTAACTGCTTGACCAGAATATTTGCCAAACAGGACGCGGTCGCCCACTTTGACTTCTAATGGACGTACTTTGCCGTCGTCGAGTTGTTTGCCGTTACCAACCGCCAAAACTTCACCTTGATCTGGTTTTTCAGCCGCCGCGTCAGGCAATACGATGCCAGATGCTGTTTTTGTTTCTTGATCCAGACGCTTGACGATAATGCGGTCGTGCAGGGGACGAAGGTTCATACAAACTCCTTGTGATTAGCTAAAAATAGCAATGGTTTTACAAAATAATGTAAGACACTGTGCTGCGATGCTCTGCAACGTTGCCGGTGTCTCACGGACAAAGATGATATTTAAATAATAGTTGCTACAAAAATAAGTACAGGCCAGAGATTGTTAGCACTCTCTCCCGACGAGTGCTAATTATATGGGCGGAAGACACCTATTTCAAGGCTGATTGAGGTGAAATATTAAAAATACTTTAATAATCAGATGCTTATCGATGATGAAGTTATGTTGAATTTTCTTTTAATTTTGATTTGGAATCAAAAAGTCATCAAAAATATCCGTTTAGCGCGACTCTACATGGTGCAAAAAGAAAATCGACAACGATGAAAAAAATCGGGATAGCGAATCTATTCGATTACGCTACCCCGATTATATTTATGCTGTGATTACCGCAGGATGATTACGCTAATTTAAACGGCAATTCGCGTAAGCGTTTGCCAGTCGCTTTAGCAATCGCATTTGCAAAAGCCGGCGCCAGCGGAGGCAATCCAGGTTCCCCCATACCGGTCGGCGCATCTGCACTTGGTACGATATGGACGCTGACTTTTGGCATTTCTGTAATTCGTGGTACGACATAATCACCGAAATTACTTTGTTCCACCACGCCATCTTTTAGAGTGATCGCCGCACCCGGCAAGCACATCGATAAACCCATCAATGCACCGCCTTGGACCTGAGCTTCGATACTCTTAGGATTAACGGCAAGATTGCAATGGATGCCTGCTGTGACGCTATGTAGTGTTGGTGTGCCATCTTTAACCGAGGCTTCTACGACATAGGCCACGACCGTCTGGAAGGATTCATGCACGGCAACGCCCCAGGCATGGCCTTTGGCTAAGGTTTTTTTACCATAGCCCGACTGAGCGACGGCTAATTGTAAGGCGGCTTTATGACGCGGATGCTGATCGCCGATCAGGCTTAAACGATAAGCGACCGGATCTTGCTTGGTCATTGTTGCAATCTCGTCGAGCAAGGTCTCCATCACGAAAGCGGTATGAGTAGAGCCGACGCTGCGCCACCACAATACCGGCACATTGACTTTGGGATGATGTACTGACAGACGCATAGGAATTTCGTATGGCTCTTTCATCCCTTCCAGTGCGGTGGAGTCAATCCCGTCTTTGACCATCATGGCTTCAAACGGTGTGCCTGCCAGAATCGATTGTCCTACGACCACATGATCCCAACCGGCGATTTTACCCTTGGCATCAAAACCGATTTGTGCCCGATGCACATGCATAGGCCGGTAGTAACCGCCTTTGACATCATCTTCACGACTCCACAACGTGCGAACCGGCGCGGTCAATCCTGCGGTCTTGGCGGCTTTGGCAACTGTGCATGCTTCCGCCACAAAATCGCTGGTTGGCACGGCGCGGCGACCAAATCCACCACCTGCCATTTGTACATTGACCTTGAGGTTTTGCGGTGGGATTCCCAAGACTTTTGACGCTGCAAGACCGTCTATGCCTGGCATTTGTGTTCCTACCCATAGTTCCGCTTTATCACAATTGATCGCGACGGTGCAATTGAGTGGCTCCATCGGCGTGTGTGCTAAAAATGGGAAGACGAATTCAGCATCGATCTTCATAGGCGCTGCCGCCATACTTGAAATATCGTCGTTAAATTTCAGCTTACCAGTTTGTTTCGACAGCTCTTTGTAGCTCACCAATAATTGCGCACTATCTGCTTTTTCAACAGCTGAGTTATCCCATTGGATTTTGAGCGCGTCACGGGCTTGCTTGGCAGACCAGTAGCCATCGGCAATCACGGCAATACCTTCGCCGCCGCGATCAACCGGGATGCGGATAACGGCCTTCACGCCGCGCATTGCTTTGGCGGCGGTATCGTCAACACTGGCAATTTTGGCGCCGAATACTGGAGGACGGGCAACCACCGCTGTCAACATGCCGGGCAGATGGGTGTCGATCCCGTATTGTTGCGAACCGGTCGACTTCGCTCTGGCATCGAGGCGACCTGTAGGTTTACCGATCAGGCGAAAATTCTTCGGATCTTTGAGCGTCACATTTTCTGGTACAGGCTGGCTCATTGCTGCTTCTGCCAGTTCACCGTAACTTAGCTTTTTACCGCCCGGACCGATCACGATGCCGTTTTGTGTTTTTAAACTGCTGGCATCTACATTCCATTGCTTCGCTGCTGCAGCGACCAGCATGGCGCGTGTCCGCGCGCCTAGTTCGCGGTACTGTGTGTAAGAATTTTTGATCGAACTGGAGCCGCCCGTTAAATGAATCCCAAACACAGGATCAACATAAGCGGGGTTGCTATCGCCATGCACACTCTTGACTTTGCTCCAGTCGGCATCCAGCTCTTCTGCCAGTATCAGCGGTAAACCAGTCTGCACACCTTGTTCAAAATCGAGCCGATTGATGGTGATCGTAGTCGTACCATCTTTATCAATCCGGACAAACGCCGCTGGTTGTTCGATTGCTTTCAGTCCGCTGGCTTTCGCTGCAGCCGGATCTTGGCTGTTTTGTGCGTTGCCGATGAGCGGATAGACGCCGAGAGCAAAACCACTGATCGTGGCAACTTTTAAAAAGCGGCGACGTGGCAGATCAGCGTGTGCGCTGATCGCATTGTTTGCGCCGGACTCTTGCTCGAACATAGCTTGCAATTGTTTTGGTAATTCATTACTGATATCAAAATGCATGATCGTCTCCTGGTTCAGGCAAGGTGGGTGGCTGCATCATGGATTGCAGCGCGGATACGGACATAGGTTCCGCAACGGCAGATATTGCCCGCCATTGCGGCATCAATATCGGCATCGCTCGGTTTTTTATTCGACTTCAGAAGCGCCGTCGCGCTCATGATCTGTCCGCTTTGGCAGTAGCCACACTGCGCTACGTCGTGCTTGACCCAGGCGTCTTGCACTACCTTGCCAACTTTGTCGCCGGACATGGCTTCGATCGTCGTGATCTTTTGTCCTGCCACGGCAGAAATCGGCGTGACGCAAGAACGCGTAGCTTGCCCGTTGATATGCACGGTGCAGGCGCCGCACAAAGCCTGACCGCAGCCAAACTTGGTACCAGTCAGACCCAACGAATCGCGTAAGGCCCACAACACCGGCGTACTGGGATCGGCATCGAGAGTATGTTCTTTGTTATTGATATTGAGAGAGGTCATGGCTTGCTTCTCCATTAGGTTGATATCGGGGGAGTTGTACGGAGGCGACAGATAAAAGGCACGCTGCCAAGTACAAAAGGCTGGCTACGTCGTTGATGAACCGACGCTTATTTTGAGCTAGTTTAGGAATCTTTGCTGATGATATTAAGAAAGTTGATACTACGTGACTTACGGACTTGCCTTCGTGCTGATCTGACCCAAAAACGTTCCTGCTAATTTGTAACAAATGAAGACTTCCGTAAGCAGGCTTGACGAGTTTTATCGCATATTTGTTATTTCTTCTTAACATAATCAAGCAATCACCGATGAGAGTGCATTTGCGCTTGTCTAGCAGTTACTAAAAACGGTGTGACATCTACTTACAAAGTGCGAATAGGCAATTAGGTTCAAGTTATCTATTGTTTCAATGTGTGAAAACAAGATCGAAACTAATAGAACGTTTAGAAAACAGCCCATCGCAACGGAGGCAGTACATGTCAGAGAACACGAGTTTGGCGGATACATCCGCGCCGATCGCATCAAACAACCCTCCTCAGTCAACAGACGATAATAATAAAGCCAGGATAAATTTATCTAGTACGACTCTTGCTAATGGCGTACTTGCAGGATTGTCAGCATTATCAGCCTTATCACTAAGCGCTTGCGGTGGCGGTGGCTCAGATGCTGTCGCAACATCTGCTGGCACGAGTTCTGGGCCCGTCACTCCGCCTGTTACTCCTCCAGTAACGCCGCCGGTCACACCACCCGTCGGCATTACTGCCGCCCAGGCTGCGCGCTTTTTAGTGCAGGCGTCGATGGGTGCGAACAGAGCGCAAATAGCGCAGGTACAGCTACTTGGTTATTCTGGCTGGCTGGATGCACAATTCGCCTTGCCTGCATCGACTGCCCGGTTTGATTGGCTGGTAGCTAAGGGGTTTAATGCCGCTACTTATCAGAACTCAGAAGCGGGTTTTGATTCTGCTGCGTGGTCCAAGCTACTTTCATCTCCCGATACATTACGACAGCGCCTGACCTTTGCTATTTCTGAAATCACGGTAGCGGCGATTGATGGTTTGATCGGAGGTGGCTGGCGCGCCTTTTCGGCGGCTGCCTATCTTGATTTATTAGAAACCAATGTGTTTGGTAATTATCGTACTTTGTTACAGCAAATTTCGACCAGCGCTGCGATGGGACAGTTTCTGACTTTTCGCGGTAACGTTAAATACAATCCGGCCACCGGTGCGCTGCCAGATGAAAACTATGCACGCGAATTAATGCAATTGTTCAGTATTGGTTTGCTAAAGCTAAATCAAGATGGTTCGGTGCAGCAGGTCAACGGCGTCTCGCAAGAAACTTATGTTCTGAGCGATATCACCGGGTTGGCAAGAGTGTTCACAGGCTGGGACTTTAATCTGGATGCGTTGAAAACCACCACGCCAGATTTTTTACGTCGGCCAATGACACAAATACCCGCTCGTCACGAGCTGGGTGAAAAAGATTTTTTGGGCATCACTATCCCGGCAGGTACCAATGGAGTCGATAGTTTGCAAATGGCCTTGGATGGCATTTTCGCACATCCCAATATTGCGCCCTTTATCAGCCGCCAGCTAATACAGCGCTTAGTTACAAGCAACCCAAGTACAGCGTATATACAACGTGTTACGACCGCATTTAGTAATGACGGCACCGGTGTCAAAGGTAATTTAAAAGCAGTCATCAAAGCAATTTTGCTAGATACCGAGGCGCGTAGTGATGGCGGGATTACCGATCCCAACTTTGGAAAATTGCGTGAGCCGATTTTGCGCTTTACCGCCTGGGCCAGAGCATTTAATGCCAGCTCGGCAACCAATGCCTGGCAAATTGGCGACACTACAAATCCCGCCACCGCATTAGGACAAAGTCCTTTGCGCTCGCCATCGGTATTTAATTTTTTTCGCCCCGGTTACGTCCCACCTAACACGGGATTTGACAGCGCATCCTTAGTCGCACCAGAGTTTCAGATCACGAATGAATCAACCGTCATCGGCTATGTCAATTATATGCAGCGTGCGGTCAGTACCGGGATTGGCGATGTAAAAGCCGATTACAGCAGCTTATTACCATTGGCTGACAACGCGCAATCCTTGCTGGACGAATTGAACTTGGTTCTGGTTGCCAGCCAGTTGAGCAGCACGACATATAGCCTGATTCTCAATGCGATTAATGGCATGCCAAGCGGTAGCGACGCGGTGCGGTATAACCGGATTTATGCAGCGCTGACGATGATCCTGGCGTCGCCAGATTTCATTGTACAAAAGTAGTCCATCTAAAAAAAGCAAAGGGAAATCATGAAAAACATTATTCGGATGGATGCATCACGCCGGGCATTTTTAAAAAAGGCCAGCGCCTTGTCATTAGCTGGTGTCGCTACGCCATGGGCGATTAATTTAGCCGCGATGGCAGAGGCCTCAGCAGCGAATGCGACCGATTACAAAGCGACTGTTTGTATTTTTTTATACGGTGGCAATGACTATGGCAACACGCTGATACCTTATGACACCACCAACTACTCTTTGTATCAACAACTGCGCCCAACCTTGTGTTACGCCCGCGACAGTTTGAGCTCCACAATTCTGGTGCCGAAAGTCGCCCCCGTCGATACCGCAGGCGTGAGCCGGCAATATGCGTTGGCACCAGAGCTGGCACCATTGCTACCGATTTTTAATGCAGGGAAAATGGGCGTGATGCTGAACGTCGGCACCTTAGTACAACCGACGACCAAGCTGCAATACACCAATAAATCGGTGTTATTGCCACCTAAATTATTTTCACATAATGATCAGCAATCGGTATGGCAATCGTCGGCGCCAGAAGGTGCGGTGTCTGGCTGGGGCGGACGCATGGGTGACTTGTTTGAGTCCAGTAATGGCAATACGACTTTTACTTGCGTCAACGTATCTGGCAACGCAGTCTATTTGTCGGGTAACACAGCAGTGCAATATCAGGTTTCTACCAGCGGTTCTGTCCCCTTAAATGCCAGTACCAAGCCCTTGTTTGGATCAGCCGCATGCTCGACTGCGCTGCAAACACTGATGACACAAACGGGCAGCAATTTATTTGCGACAGAATACAACCGGGTGACCAGACGATCTATGGATGCCAACCAAATTCTGACTAGCGCCTTAGCGGGTGCGCCGGCTTTAACGACGGTTTTCCCGACGAATAATAATTTGGGTGATCAGCTCAAAATGGTGGCAAAAATGATTTCTGCTGCCAGTAGTTTAGGCGCAAAACGGCAAGTGTTTTTTGTATCTATGGGGGGCTTTGATACGCATGACGGTTTGCTCGACATCCACCCAGGTTTGCTGACCAGTGTGGCAGATGCGATGTCGGCATTTTATAAAGCGACCCAAGAATTAGGTGTGGCGAACAATGTCACCAGTTTCACCGCGTCTGATTTTGGGCGAACATTAAGCGGCAACAACGACGGTTCAGATCATGGTTGGGGCAGCATGCATTTTATGATGGGGGGCGCAGTCAATGGCCAAAGTTTTTATGGCACACCACCGATTGTTGCTAGCGACGGGCCAGACGATGTAGGCCAAGGACGCTTGTTGCCAAGCACCTCGGTAGACCAGTACGCGGCAACGCTGGGTAAGTGGATGGGCGCGTCGGATTCTGACTTGCTGACGCTATTGCCGAACCTGCATAATTTTGATGCGAGTAAACGTAATCTTGGATTTGTGTAGATGGCTAGGGACTGAATTTAAGAATGAGTTGATGAGTGCGGATAACATCATGCTAGAGTCCTGTCTTAGCGACTTCCTGTTTTAAAGGGACGCTTTATTTTGACTACAAGGGTGATGACAAATGGCAAAGAAAGAAGAAATAGATCCAGAAACCGCTGCCCTCATCGCATGGTGTACTGAGGTAGAAGGTTTTCTGGTCAAAGGCGGCGCGACTTTGCGTCAGGCACAGGATCATATTGAAGAGGAGATCGATTGGTTTACTGATTTATTCTTTGATGGTTTGACGCCAGAGCAGGCGGCTAAAGAAGCATTGAGCGAGTAATAAAGATAAGGGGAGATTTTAATATACTCCCCTTATTTTTTTATAAATATGCCTTATTGTCCATAGATTATATGGACAATGTAAATATACTAATATCCAGTATGTGTAGATTGTCAGCGAAAAATAGTGATCGCTGCGCTCCCAAAAGTAAGATTTTTTAGTGACACAACTTGTCGTCACCACTGACAAAAGTTCGCTCCTAATTATTCGATACCACGCTGATGCACTTGCCAGGCTAAATTAGCACCGCATAAATCCTCTATCGCCGTCCCCACAGATTTAAATACCGTGATTTGCTGATCATCACTGCGCCCTGCATGCTGCTGGCTGACCAACTCTGCCAGCTCGGCGACGATGGCGCTGCGTTGCAGGCTGCCGTTGCTCAAAGTTTGGGTCAGGTCGCCGGCTTCCGCGATCGCACCTTCGTAGGTGTCTACAAACACAGTTGCTTTGGACATCAGCAGATCGTCAACCTCCCGCATGCCAGGAGTAAAACCGCCGACCAGATCGATATGAGTTCCGGCTTTGACCCATTCACCCATTACAATCGGCGTGGTGCTGGTGGTGGCGCAACTGATCACATCTGCTTGACTGACAGCGCTTGCCAGATCGGTGGCGATGCTAAGCCGGATATGCGCAGGTAATTCTGTCTGTGCTTGAATGGTCTTAAGGGTTTGCGCCGCTTTATCTGTCGACCGGCCCCAGACCGTAATTTGTTTGATTGCCCGTACTTGGCTATGGGCGCAGGCAAGGTAAGGAGTTAGGCTGCCGGTACCAACCATCAACAGATGTTCGCTGTCAACACGTGACGCATAGCTGGATGCCAGCGCAGATGCGGCTGCCGTGCGCCGTAAGGTTAACTCCTCACCATCGATCAATGCCAGCGGCACACCACTCACGGTATCAAACAATATAAATACCGCATGCACAGAGGGCAACAAGGTATTTTGCGGAGCCACTGTTACCAGCTTCACACCGGTCGTGCCTTGTGGCTGCCATACCGGCATCAACAGCAAAGTAGAAACCGGCTGTTCAGACAAGCTATATACATGCCTTTTTGGCGCAATGATGTTGCTGGCAAATGCAAGTTTTAAAGCAGGTATCAGATCAGCATAAGTCAAAGTCTGCTGCAGAGTTTGCTTGTTGATGTAGGGAATGGTGCTGGGAATCTTATTGGACTCGGTATTGGACATGGATGACAGCCTTGTTTGGCGATTGGTTTAGTCGCCTTGGTTGTGACAGTAATCCTTCATTCTAGCAACATCGGAGACAGGTAATAAAAAAGACCGGACAATTAAAAAAGCCCGAACGACTCGGGCTTTAACTGACATTTAATTCGATCCAACTTACTTTTTACAGCACAGTGACTTTGACATCAATATTGCCGCGGGTTGCATTTGAATATGGGCAAACTTCATGCGCCTTAGCAACCAGGGCTTCTGCAGCTGCGCGATCCATGCCAGGGATGGAAACATTTAATGCGACTTCTAAACCAAAACCGCCTTTGTCATTTGGGCCAATACCGACTAAGCCGTTGACGGATGTATCCGCTGGCAATGCTACTTTAGTTGCAGCGGCGACAAATTTCATTGCGCCAATAAAACAAGCGGAATAACCAGCAGCGAACATTTGCTCCGGGTTAGTACCTTCGCCGCCTGCACCGCCTAGTTCTTTAGGTGTGCTCAGTTTAACGGCGAGGTGATTGTCGTTACTAGCTGCTGTGCCATCACGACCACCAGTTGCTGTTGCGTTTGCTGTGTAAAGTACTTGCATGTGATTCTCCGGTTGGATTGGACTAATGAGTTTAGTCCAAATAAATAATTGATCAAGCTGAAATAAATGTTGCTGCGACTAATGTTCGATCTACTTACTCTGAAATTCTAACTACGTCGTTTTGGCATTATCGCTGCCAGTGAAAATATAATAGTACACAATTAAATTGTGCGCAATCTAAATTTACAGAAATATTTAATAAACTTATTTAAAACCGGTATTTAAAAAGCATATTTAAAAATCTGACCATGCAAATATCTCAAGCAATTCTTTTGGGTAATATTTGTTGAACAATACTGCTCGGTTAGCCTAAGTTGCTCTCCGTTAAATCACCTCTGATTTGCGATAACTGAGACCGCAGATTGATTAAGGTTTCTTTAGTTTGTCCACTGGCGCACATAATTTGCAGAGGGATTTCTTTGGCAGCTTTTTTTAGTTGCTTACCTTGTTTAGTTAGCGTGATCCTGACCTGGCGTTCATCGACCTCGTCGCGTGTACGCTGCAGCAGATCGGCGGCTTCCATCCTCTTTAACAGTGGCGTTAACGTGCCGGAATCCAGGAATAGCGCCTCGCCTATATCTTTGACTAGAATACCGTCATGCTCCCACAGCACGATCATGACCAGGTATTGCGGATAGGTCAGGCCGATTTTTTCTAACAAGGGTTTATACGTCTTGGTCATCGCCAGGGACGCAGAATACAGCGCGAAGCAAAATTGATTGTCTAGCGCTAGTAAATCGACTTCAGTAGTAGTACTGTCTTTAGAACTATTTTTAGAGGTATTTTTCATTGCTGTATTAATACGCTGATGATGGTGGATCTGAATGTCACGTCTTGCCAGAAATTGCATAAAGTGTGCATGAATTATCGGCGCTCCGGGTCAGATTATCAAATAAAGACTTTAGCGTTGCCACGATGCAGCGGCAGGTTTGAGTAAGTCCTAATAATGTCACACGTTATAATGCAGACTATTTCATATTAAGGTAAATCGTGACGTTCATCGAAAAACTCTCCGCCGCGTGGGCGAAAAATAATTCTTTGTTGTGTGTCGGGCTTGACCCTGATGTATCTCGCTTCCCCGCAGAGATCGCGCAGCAACCAGATGCAATTTTTGCATTTTGTAAAACTATGATTGATGCGACCGCGGATCTGGCCTGTTCATTCAAGCCACAAATTGCGTATTTTGCTGCCTTGCGGGCAGAAGATCAGTTAGAAGCTATTTGCCGCTATATCAAAACAACCTATCCGGCGATCCCGATTATTTTAGATGCTAAGCGTGGCGATATCGGCGCAACCGCCGAGCAATATGCGCGTGAAGCATTTGAGCGCTATGACGCCGATGCTGTGACAGTCAATCCGTACATGGGTTTTGATTCAGTCGCGCCTTACATGGAATGGAAAGACCGTGGCGCGATCGTTTTGTGCCGCACCTCCAATGCAGGCGGATCGGATTTACAGTTCTTAGATGTCGGTGGCAAACCGCTGTATCAGCATGTCGCCCAATTGGTAGCCGACAAATGGAATACTAACGGCCAATGCGCCTTGGTCGTCGGCGCAACTTTTCCTGCGGAGCTGGCGCAAGTACGTCAGATCATTGGTGATATGCCTTTGCTAGTGCCGGGGATCGGTGCGCAAGGCGGCGATATTGCAGCGACAGTGGCCGCCGGTAAAACGGCTGGCGGGACTGGGATGATGATCAATTCGTCCCGAGCGATCTTGTATGCCAAACCGCAAGCCGAGGAAAACTATAGCCGAGCTGCGAGACGGGTTGCGATGGAAACCAGAGATGCGATTAATGCCTGTCGTATTTAAGTAAAAGCGTTTGATTGAAGAGTTAAAAAGGGAGCCTGGCTCCCTTTTGTCATTACAGCTTATCGGTCTTAAAAACAGACTTACAGCCTAAGCACTGACAGAAATACTACTTCCAGAGCCGGTATTGCCAGACTGAAAAGGATCGGAGTAGGCTTGCAATAACTGCAATGCCTTTCTGAATAAGGTGGCATCGCTGCTGGTGCTGGCGTTGCCGCTACTGTCGGAAGTGGTGCCGGTTGATCCCGTGCTGGACGATGCTGCATTGGACGACGTTGCCGCTATTCCAGTAGCGCCCGTGGCATTGGTGCTGCTGGCGGTACCTGATGAGCTGGTACCCGACGTTGCTGAGCTAGATGTTACGTTTAGCTTGGCCTCGGCGGCGGCTAACAGTTTCTCTGCATAGGCTAAACTCTCTTTGGTTGAAACCGTGCCATCTTCATTAGTGTCTGCCGGGTCATAGGTTTTTGTCGCACTGCTGCTGGCGGTTGCACTGGCAGCGCCACCGCCACCACCGCTTTGTTCGCCAGAATCAGCTGATTGAGCCTGACCAGAGCCCGCGCTTTGGGTTGTTGGTGGAGGTGGGGCTTGATTGCTGACATCGCTAGTGCCTGCACCAGAAGTGCGGCGGGCGTTGAACTGGCTTTCTAGTTCATCGCTGAGTTTTTGCAAACCAGAGCTGAATTCCTGTTTAGTGACTTTACCATCGCTGTCACTATCTAGTTTTTTGAAAAGATCGCTAATCTCGGTCGTGCTGCTTGAGCTGCTGCCAGAAGCGGTAGTGGCATTGGAGGAGGTCGTAGCGGAAGTGGCGGAGGACGAGGAAGATAGTTTGCTAAAAGCCGACTGCAAATCAGCTTCGCTTAAATAGCCCTGATTATTGGTATCAAGCTTACTAAAAACATCGTCCGCAATCTGCGTCGGGTCTGGCTTTTGTTTTTGTACATTGCTGGAATAATTATAGGCCGAGGTAGTGCCTATGCTTCCTATTGAACTCATGATGTCGCTCCCTTCTGATTGATGACGTTAGTAAGCAAAGTGCTGCGAAAAAACTGATAGTGCCAGTTTCTCGCAGTGATGTTGCTTAGCTGTGTCTGCTTTGTATCAGAATCGACATATTTAAAACGAACACAAGAAGTTGAGTATGTTCAGAACAATCACTCAATAGAATTTAATTAGAATAATTTTTTGCTAAAAAGGCAATTTTCTCGGCAGGCTGATTTGCGCAGTCAGGCCGCGGCGGCCAGTATTATTGAACAAAACTAAATCGCCAGCATGCTGGCGCGCGATTTCTCTGGCGATACTTAAGCCCAGGCCAACACCGCCGCTATTTCTATTTCGTGATTCTGATAAACGGACAAATGGTTCAAACACCTGCAGTAACTGATCTGGCGGAATACCTGGTCCATCGTCGACAACCTGGATTAAAAGTTGATCGGGACTATCGTGCAAAATAACCTCGACTTCTTTGCCATGACTGAGCGCGTTTTCTAAGAGGTTAGAAATACAGCGGCGCAAATCAGAAATAATCGCAAAGAGTGGCTGAGCATCGCCTGAAAAATGTACCTGATGTCCTTGCTCTTGTGCATTATCAACCAAGGCTTCCACCAAAGCTTGCACGTCCAATAATTGTCCCGCTACGGTCGCTTTGCCATTACTGCGCAGGTACTCCAAAGTCGCATCCAGCATCAAGCGCATTTCTTCTATATCTTGTTGCAATTTATCTTTGGCGGCATCGTCGTCCAGATGCTCTATCCGTAATTTCATGCGGGTTAAAGGTGTACGCAAATCATGCGACACCGCAGCTAAAAAGCGACCTCGCTCTTCTAATTGCAATCGAATCCGTTCCCGCATTTTATTAAACACGTTGGCTGCCTGACGCGCCTCTGCTGGGCCGGTTTCCAGCAAAGCTGGCGCATTCAAATTGTCACCAATCTGGCTTGCGGCATGTGCCAGACTTTGTATCGGTTTTGCCAAGTTGCGTGAGCCATACCAGGCAGCAATTGCAAGAATTAAAAATTGCATAGACATACTCAGAAAAAATCCCAACATCGGTCCCGGGAAGTGATCCTCGTGCGGTGGCAGATGCCTTAGCGAAGCCAGATTATCGGGCGGTACCGTTTGTATTTGTGCAGAAAGCGGTAACCTGTTTTCTGCACGCGGATGTGGAAAACGGTCACCCAAAAATACAAATAGCAAGATGAAGGTCATGATATGACTGACGATCACCGCGCCCATTGCCAATCCGAACAAACGCGTAAAAATCGTATCAGAGAAAAAACGACGTAATCCCAATCTTGTTGCCGATGTTGTCGTCATTATTTAATTCGAGGAAGGATGAGGCAAGGATGGCGATGGCAGCAGTGTCGCTGTAACTGTTTTCGATGTAGATGCAGATGCCGGTGGCTGAAACATATAGCCTTCGCCGCGTATAGTTTTTAGCATTGATGGTTGGCGCGAATCCTCACTGAGTTTTTGCCGTAGTCGTGAGACCAGCAGATCGATACTACGATCAAATGCCAAAGACGATTTGCCACGTGCGATATCCAATAACTGATCGCGGCTAAGAACTTGCCCCGGGCGCTTTACAAAAGTGAATAGCAAACGGAACTCTGCATTGGACAGCGGCACCACTAAATTGTCGGGTGTATTGAGCTGGCGCGTGTGGCAATTAAGACGCCAGCCATGGAACGTAATTTCTTCTTCGGTACGGTTATTGTGCGGGCTAATTTGGTTGCTCAGGTTGGTCTGACTAGTCTGACCAACCTGTGTCCGGCGCAAAATCGTATGGATACGCGATACCAGTTCCCGGGTATCAAAGGGCTTCACTACGTAGTCGTCTGCACCAAGCTCTAAGCCAATAATTCTGTCGGCAGATTCGCCGCGTGCGGTCAACATCAGGACGGGGATTTGGCTGTCTTTGCTATTTCGCAGACCTCGCAATAAAGAGAGACCGTCTTCATCAGGCAACATCAGATCAAGCAAAATAATATCGATCTGGGTAGTCGCTAATTGTTGACGCATCGCTTTACCATCGGCGACCGTGATGCAGCGGATACCAAATTTTTCTAAATAGCGTGCTAACAGTTCACGGATGTCAGCATCATCATCGACCAGCAGGGCATTAATGTGCGGCTCCGGCAGCGTTGCCTGCGAGTGGGCTTTACTGGCGTTGGGGCTCGTTGTGAGTGCATCAGTGTGTATATTAGTCGTAGACAAATCGATTTCCTTCACACTATCTTTGACAGGACTTGCGCTACATTATTCCGGCGAAGTTCTTTAAAATTTTTTGCTACGCTTCTTTAACATAGCGTAGCAACTTATCTAAAGCATGCACTATCGTTTGCTCACGTACAGCGTGACGATCACCGCTAAATACTTTGCGTTCAGTATGCGTGATGCCTCCAACCAGCCAGGCAAAACAGACTGTGCCAACCGGCTTGCCCGGTACTGCACCGCCCGGACCAGCGATGCCCGTGGTGGAGAGCGAGACATGGGCCTCAGAATTGGCTAGCGCACCTTCTGCCATGGCCGCGGCAATTTCTTCACTGACCGCACCGTGCTGTGCAATCAATGCGTCGGAGATATTTAATAATTCCGTTTTGGAGGAGTTGGAGTAAGTGATAAAGCCGCAATCAAACCATTCCGAGCAACCAGCGATTTCGGTAATGGCTTGGCAAACGCCGCCGCCAGTGCAGGACTCTGCGACCGACAATAAAAGTTTTTTGGATTGCAGGGCTGAGCCGACTTCGGTAGCGAGTTGAATAGCGTTTAGCATGGCATGGTCTCCTGAGGTGAATTAGCTCAATTAGTCGAATAAACGAATCAAGTTGATGAATTACTTTACCACTTTGTCCATGCGCATTGATAGCGACTTGATGAAGTTTCAGCTTTGTAAAGTGGATTTTTACAAACGGGCAAAATCAGATCTTTAGCTAACACTACTGGCTGAAACAGTTTGCCTGTAGACGTTGAAAGAGCGTAAAAAAGTACGTATTTGGAATACTTTTTTAGTTTTTATAACAAGGATTGGATTGAGATGATTTTATATACTCATGGTGAGTATATTTTATTGTCCAGGTAATATCTGGACAATTAGCCATATTTATTAAAAGTAAGGGGGAGTATATTCAATTTAATGAGGAGTTTAACGCAATGAAGCCGTCAGATTACTCGCCACAGAGCAAATAGCAACAAGGTATAAAACGCGGCCAGAATATCGTCCCACATCACACCAAAACCACCTTTGAGCTGGCGATCAAAATAGCCTATCGGTGGTGGCTTGACCATATCAAATACCCGGAACCAGAAAAATGCCCAGCATTGGGTAGAAAAACTGGCAGGCGTGACAAACAGCAATACCAGCCAAAACGCGATGATCTCGTCCCACACCATGCTGCCATGATCTGCCACGCCCATATTGCGCCCGGTTACCTGGCATGCCCATACACCTACTACAAAACCCAGCACAATAATCCACGCCCATGAGCTTGGCGTGAAAAAATCTGGCCAGCGCGTGCTCAGCACATTAAAACTTAGCCAGGCGAATAAGGTACCGCTGGTACCAGGCATGATGGGCGAGAGTCCGCTGCCAAAGCCTTGCGCGAGGATATGTGCCGGATGGCTTAGCATAAAGCGTGCGCTTGGTTTGACTGTTTTTATGCCGTCGGTGCTAGAGGTGCTAGAGGTGCTAGAGGTGTTAAATATGCTCATGGACTGATTCTGTCTCGGCTATGGACTACTAAAATGATCAAAAGAGGTCAATGATAAAACTAACGGCTGCCCGCTGGCATCCAGCAAGCGTAAGCCAAGATCAGTCTCAATCCGGCCAACACGTGTGACCGTAGTCTGGCTGTGGCGTCCCGCCTCCGCAACCGCATCGCGTTGGCTAGCAGGGGCGGTAAAACATAATTCGTAATCATCACCACCCGCAAGACAAAACTCGCGGCGCTTGGTTTGATCTTGTTTGCGCAGTGCCAAACCTGCTGGCAAATCATCCACCGCCAAGCTGGCACCAACACCAGATTTTTTTAGAATATGCCCAAGGTCGCCGATCAAACCGTCCGAGATATCCAATGCCGCATGCGCAATACCCTGCAATGCCGTGCCCAGCGCAATACGTGGTGTAGGCTGATGCATGCGTGGTGCGGCAATCGCCAGATCAGCGTCACTCAAGCGCATCTCACCCCAATAGTGCGCCAATGCCAGACGCGCATCGCCTAAAGTACCAGAAACCCAGATGTCATCGCCGACCTGCGCAGCATCGCGGCGCAAAGCTCGTCCGGGCGGTAATTCACCAAAAATCGTGATGCAAATTGTCAGCGGACCTTTAGTTGTATCGCCACCGATCAAAACACAGTCGTGTTGCTCCGCCAGCGCCAGCAAGCCGCCAGAAAATTCTGCCAACCAATCTGGTTTTGCTTCTGGCAAGGCTAGCGCCAGGGTAAACGCAACGGGTTTGGCACCCATCGCTGCGAGGTCAGACAAATTCACCGCCAAACATTTATGCCCCAGCATGCGCGGATCGGCGTCAGGAAAAAAGTGCCGGCCTGATACCAGCATATCGCTGGAAATCGCCAATTGCATGCCGGGTGAAGGCTGGAGTAAAGCGCAGTCGTCACCTATCCCCAGCGCAATCCGGCGGTCGCTGCTGGCGGGTGTGACGAAATACTGTTGGATAAGGTCGAATTCAGAGAGCATGCCGGATTGTACCGAATCCCTTTTGTTGATCAAGTGAATAATGATTAGCGATTTACTCACTTGAGTCTGGCTCACCAAAGCCAAATTAGTTTCATTGAATTTCTTACTTCAGAAATGAGCTAACACATCCAGATTGATGTTGTAGTTTGTACCCAAATGAATGAATATAAACTTTCCGTAGGGAAAAACCTGAATCTTCGGGTTAGAATTCGACGCACTTGATTATTGTCGAATATGCAACTTTATTTAAAGTTTCAATGCGATTTAAAGTTTAATCCGCAATCAAATTTTTAATTCGACAAGCGAGGCTATTTTTTTACACTATTCGTCACCCGGTCACCCATTGGGGTACGTTGCAGTTGTTATCCACATCCCGATACCTACTGACTTTATTGATTCGTGTACAAACTAAAAAACTATTTCCGTACTTGGCGACTAAAGGGTGTGTATTTCCGCCTTTATTTTCCGTTGGCATTATTAATCGTTCTTGTTTGTGGGTTTAGATATTATTTGTTGATCGGGGCCGAAACGGAAGATGTTAAGCAGCGTTGTTCTAACGAGATGCGACAAGTAAGTCATTTCTTAATAACCTCACTGAAAGAGTTGTCGACCAAGCATCAATCCAGTTAGATAGCACAATTAATCTAGCGCGAAACAAGTAGTAGCGACCAGATTATAAAAACACCTGGCAAGATAAATATGATCAATCTTAAAAATCGATCAGAGTTTTGTCAGAAACATGCTAGAAGACCAAGAAGACCTTGCGTTAATCAGTGCGGTTATCGGCCTTGCTGATGCTTTTAAACGCGAGGTAATTGCCGAGGGTGTTGAGACAGCAGAGCAGGGCGTCTCCTTAATGCGACTTGGTTGTGATTATGCGCAAGGGTATGTCATTGCGCATCCCATGCCAGCGCACACAGTAGAGTCTTGGGTAAGAACATATAGACCAGCATCTGAGTGGAGTCTGCAAGCCAAACTTGCCTAGCGGAGTGTTGGCGCAATGTTGGCTTAAGGACGGCCGCTATGCAGTAGGATGTCGGTTACTAATTTTTTTGATTAAATGACCTTAATAATGATGATCTCTATACGTCGCTACCTTGCAACTGACTGGAACAGTATTTGGCCGATCTTGCAGACTACTTTTGCGCAAGGTGATACCTATGCTTATGATACTCAAAGCACCGAGGCAGAGATACATAGCGCGTGGATTAAGACACCTGCCGCTACTTATGTCGCCTGCGCAGCAGATGGACAGATATTGGGTACTTATATCCTCAAACCCAACCAGCCAGGTTTAGGTAGCCATGTCTGCAATTGCGGTTATGTGGTCGCGCCAGATGTACAAGGCAAGGGTGTCGCTTCTGCAATGTGTGAACATTCGCAGTCAGAGGCAATCGCGATGGGGTTTCTTGCTATGCAATTTAATTTGGTGGTGTCTACCAATGAGCGCGCCGTGCGCCTTTGGCAGCGACTGGGCTTTAGCGTGATTGGTACTCTGCCTCTCGCTTTTAAACACCGTCAACTTGGTTATGTTGATGCTTTTGTGATGTTTAAGACCTTGGTAAGTCCACCATCTGATTAGATGTGGACAGGATTATGCGCTGATAGACCAACACACCTTAAGACAGCCAGTGCATAATCCTGAGTGCCTGCTATAGGTTAAATATTCTCAAGGACTACAATGATACGTGTTGCCATTTGTGATGATCATCAAATTGTTCGTGCTGGATTTAAGCAGATTTTTTCTGAGGTAGCCGATATTGAGGTCGTGGCTGAGGCAAGTACCGGTAGAGAAGCGTTGGATATTGCGCGGAATAAGTTGTGCGACGTAATGCTGCTCGATATCAGCATGCCAGATCAGAGTGGCATTGATACTTTGCGCACCATCAAGCAAGGGCAGCCAGAATTACCGATTTTGATTTTAAGTGGTTACCCAGCTCAGCAATACGCGGTCAATTTATTCAAAATGGGTGCCAACGGTTATCTGAATAAAGAGTGTGACACCGACGAGCTGATTAAAGCTGTTCGCACGGCCGCGACCGGACGGCGTTATGTGAGTGCAGAGGTGGGAGAAATATTGGCGCAGGGCTTTGATCAGGATGTTACTGCAGCTTTACACACAGAATTATCTGATCGGGAGTTTCAGGTATTTTTGCGCTTGGCGAAAGGAGAATCGGTGTCTGATATCGCGCTTGTTTTATCGCTTAGTGTAAAAACGATCAGCACCTACCGTGCTCGCGTGATGGAAAAAATGCACTTGCATTCAAACAGTGATCTGACGTATTACGCTTTAAAAAATAATTTGCTGGATTAAAAATTACTTAAAAAAATCGTCAGCTATCTCAATAAATTTACTTGTATCGCAAGCTTGTTTTCCCATTAATTTTCAAGACTTTAATGTAGCAAGTCCCGAATACGGCTTACCAGCAAATCCATCTCACGCGACTTATCAAAAAAATCTTCAGCACCGTATTTAAGACTGTGGGTTCGCAATGCTGGCGTAGGATGATTGGTAAATACAAAGCGCTTTCCGTAATCACGAGCATCATTTTGTAAGGCGGCTAACACGGCTAAGCCATTACCTTCGCTCAAACTGATATCTACAATCGCAACGTCCCATTCACTAGCCCTCAATTGCTTTAAAGCGTCTTTTTCGTTCTCAGCAAAACCTACCACTTCGATCTGTTCCGTGTCATGCAACATGTCGATCAGGACAGTACGGATTCGCTGAGAATCCTCTATTAAGAACACTTTAAGTTTTTTCCTTACATCCATAATTTCGACCTCACGTAACATCGCTGAAGATGTTGACGATTTTTCAGTTATTTGCTGCATTGCGGCTCCAATTCGCGATTTCCATTTATGATCTCGCTTTAGAGTCATTGTAAACAGGGTGATAAGTGCTTGCAATCAGCGTAAACTGAAGATGATGTAGGAGTGTTCCTACGTGCAGATTTTTCGTACTATTTCGTGCTTAGTTTTATTAATAATCGCCAGCTAAAATTTTAAAAAAACGCATAACAGTCGCCACATCCATAGCAAATTAGGATATTCGTGTGAATAAAACTTCCTCCACTTCACTGCCGCTGTACATCACAGCTTTATTTGTCGTTTGTTTAATTACCTTGATTGGTAACGCGATATCTGATTATCAAAATCTGCAAAAGCTGAAAAATAATACCGATTGGATCGAGCACACCTGGAATATTAAAGATCATTTAAAAAATGTGAATTTGCTCATCATGGATGCCGAGAGCAGCATGCGTGGTTATTACTTGTCAGGCGATGAGGTATTTTTGGGGCCGAAGAAAAATGCCGCTATTCAGCTTAATCAGGAATTTCTGTTACTGAATAGTTTAGTCAAAGATAATCCAGCTCAAATCAAAAACCTATCTCAGTTGCGCGAGATGTTTGATCGGAAAATGAAAAAATTTGATCAAGGTATTGCGCTATATAAAGATGGTGGTTTAGATGAGGTTGTTAAGGTAATTCGGCTAGGTGAGGGCAGAGAAATCATGGATGAGATCCGTCTTCTGGATGTCATCATGGAGAAAGAAGAATTGGAGTTATTATCTAATCGCCGTACTCAATTTTTTAATGAGCATAATCAGGCGCTATGGATAGGTAATCTGATCAATATCATTGCTATTCTGGTGCTAATGCTTTTTTATCGGCTGATACAAAAGAGCTTTGCAAAACAAAGAGAGGTGGAGGCAGAATTAAAAACGACAAACGATAATCTTGAGTCTACGGTCATGGCACGTACTGAACAGCTGTCAGTTTTGTCGCATCATCTGCTGCGTGTATCTGAGGAAGAAAAAGCAAAATTAGCCCGAGAACTACATGACGAAATGGGGGCTAGCCTGACCGCTATCAGTATGGATGTATCAATGTTGACGGAGAAATTAAAGATCAAAGAGCCAGCTTTGTCTCTTCAGCTACAAAGAGCAAAAACCACCTTGTTAGAAGTGGTTGATCTTAAGCGTCGCATTATCGAAGATCTGCGTCCCAGTATGTTGGATAACCTTGGTCTGGCAGCATCCATACAAAATTATTGTGACGAGGCGGCGCGTATCGCTGGCTTGCAACTGGTGATGGATATTGATGAGGATATCGACAGAATAGATCCAGCCTGGTCTATTGCTTTATTTAGAATCGCGCAAGAATCGCTGACGAATGTGATCAAGTATGCCAAAGCAAAAAAAGTCACAGTCAGTTTAAAAAGAGAGCGGTCGGTACTGTATTTACAGATTTTAGATGACGGTATTGGTATCTCTATTGACGCTATTAAAAAGCCGCGCTCACATGGATTGCTGGGGATGCGTGAGCGTACTCTGCTATTGGGCGGAACGTTTACGATCAAACCAGGTAAGGACGATACGGGTACATTAGTTGAGGCGCGTATTCCCTACCCGGGACAAAGTCCTGCTAGCGAAATGATCTGACGGCTATCGTTTGATTGCCGCGTTTGCCAGCATTAAATCGAAAGCATGTCTGGCGACTTTGTAGCATTCGCCAGCATGTGCTTCCAGGCCTTCTCTATCCAATACCGTGATGCTGCCGCGACGATATTTTAACAAGCCGGCATGTTGTAACTTGCCAGCGGCCTCGGTAATGCTCTCACGGCGTACACCTAGCATATTTGAAATTAACTCATGCGTTACTTTCAGCTCATTGGTCGGCAAACGATCTAACCGGTCTAACAACCAACGGGATAATTGCTGGTCTACAGAGTAGTGGCGACCAGATACAGAATTTTGTGCCATCTGTGCGAATAAGGCTTGGGTATAACGCATCATCAAAGACTGTAATTTGTCGCCTTGATTGCAAGCTTCTTTTAAGACCGACGTTTTTAAACGATAGGCGTAGCCTGTGCTTTGTACCATCGCCGTACCCATGGCACTTTCGCCCATCAGTGCAGAAATACCGACCATACCCTCATGACCGATCACGGCAATCTCTGTTACGCCACCATCTGCCAGTACGTATAAGAGCGCAACGATGGCAGTAGTTGGGAAGTAGACATAAGAGAGCTTATCGCCGTAGTCATGCAATTTTTGATCAAACGACAGATCGACAAATTCTAAGTGCGGCAAAAGGAAGGCTAATTCTTCAGCGGGCAATGCTGCCAACAAATCATTTTGAATTGGACCGATAGGACGTGGATTCAATACTGCATTGATGGCGAAATCATGTTTCAGCAAAGAGCGTTGTAAGCGTGGCGCTACATCTGCTTTGATGGAGATTTCAGTGCGCAAGGATTCAGTCATTTTTAGCCTCTCATTTAAATTATAACTTACGCAAAACCGCCCCAGCTGCGTTGCAGCGACTAGCCGTACTAAAGTACTGTCGTCGTCGCTACGTCTTGCTAGGACAATTTTGCGTAAGTCCTAAAATCACATAAGTCGTATCAAACTTGGTCAAAGTTGCTGCAAACATCAACACGTCTGGTGTCAGTGCATGAGTTGTACTTTATGTGTTTAAAGTAAGAGTTGCCATCGGAATAAGGGGCGTACTTTTGTACGCAAAGAGCCTGGGATGTTGTCAGCGTTGTCTTACAGCATACGCAGGGAGAATAGCATCAGAGATTGTTTTTGCCGAGAAAATATCTGGCGTTTTAACCTGTTAATTTAATATACTCCCATCTAAATTGTTTTAAAATAGCGCATTGTCCAATGATTATATGGACATTAAAAATATACATAGTGGTAGTATATTATTATCTTGTCTAATTATTGAACTGGTTTTATGCGCTTTTAGCACTGTATTTTGTTGCCGTGTAATGTCAGATTCTTGATTGGTGCGTGTAGGACCCAGCTTTAATCCAGCGTCTGAGTTACCTGAGTTAGCGCAAAGCGGATCAAATCTGCTTGTCCTTCAATATGTAATTTGCGTTTGATATTGAGTCTGTGCGTTTCTACCGTTCTGACACTTAAGTTGAGTTCGCGGGCGATGTGTTTATTGGATTTGCCTGTAGCGATGCTTTTGAGTATGCCTTGTTCTCTTTGGGTCAGCATCTGCGCCGCCGAGGGCGCAGCGGATTGTTTTTGTAAACCTGAGCTGAAATACCGCTTACCCTCCATCACATCATGGATGGCCGCGATGATCTCTTCTGCTGGCGCATCTTTTAAAACATAAGCACGTGCGCCAGCTTGCATGGATTGGCTGACATATTCTGCTTTCTCATGCATGGATAACATGATCACTGCGATTTTTGGATAATCCCTGCTTAACTGTGCAGTCAAACTAATACCGTTAGCAGAATTTGCCCCCAAATTGATATCCATCAGTATCAGATCAATGGGCAAGTTGGCTGCCAGTTGCAGCGCCTGCTCAGCATGAGCTGCTTCACCAATAATATGGAAATGCGGAATTGTTTCCAGCCTTGCTTTAAGGCCGTCTCTGACTAGCGGATGATCATCTACCAGCAGCAGATTGATGAATTTTGTGGTGGCCTGATCTGGCGTTGCTGTGTTCATGATGAGTTCCTTGCGATGCTGGTGATGCGGGCAATAACTTGGGTGCCGCTGGCGCTGGAATGCAATTCTAACTGGCCGTTGACGGTTGCCAGTCGCTCTCGCATATTGCTTAATCCTATACCGCGTTTGGGGTGACTGGCGATACCTTGTACGTCAAATCCGGCACCATTATCCTCGATCATTAAATCGACAGAATGTTTGTCGCCCCGTAAAGTAATCTGCACCTGTGTCACCTGGCCAGCATGTTTGTGGATATTGGTCAAAGCCTCTTGGGCGATGCGGAATAAGACCGTATTACTGATGTCGTCCAAACCATCGCAGTCGCCATCGCTTAAAAAGTTGACTGGCAGGCCAGTGTCTTGGGTAAATTCTTCGCTTAAATGCTCAAACGCTGCGGCGAGTCCTAGATCATCCAGCATTGCAGGGCGCAGATCGTGGGAGATTCTTCTGACCTCGCCTAATGCATCGTTGAGTTGGGTTGTGGCGCGCATGAATGAGGATTTAGCAGATATATTTTTAGACCCGTTCTCAGAGACGGGTTCTAATTGCTCCGCATCCAGCTTGGCTAAGCCTGATTCGATTTGCAATTTGACCGAGACTAATAACTGACTCAATCCATCATGCAGATCACGCGACAAACGGGCGCGTTCATCCTCTTGCGACCGGACTACACTTTGCGCCAGCACCTTGAGTTTTGCCTCTGCTACGCGAGATTCGCTAATGTTTAATGCCAGGCCAGAAGCGGCAATCAACAAGGCGCTGGTGATGGCAATGCCGGCAATCCAGAATAGAGTGCTTTGGCTATTTTTAGTATTTTGTACTTCGATTTTATTCAAAGCATTATTCACGTCATCGAGATAAATACCGCTACCCAGCATCCAGCCCCAGCGTTCCAACGGTATGACATAACCTAGTTTGGCGGCGACCTTGTGGGTGGAGGGTTTTTCCCACAGATAACGCACTACGCCGCCACCTTCCTGCGCTTTAGCGATCAACTTCCTGATGGTGAAATTACCCTCAGGATCTTTCATATTCCATAAGTCCTGGCCAACCAGATCGCTCTGGCGTGGATGCATCAAATTTTTGCCATGCATGTCATATACATAAAAATAACCATCATCGCCAAAATCTAGCTTGGCTAAAATTGCCTTGGCTTCTTCTTGAGTGCGGAGATCTTGTTTTTCTGCATTGTATAAATTCGATATCGCAGCAGCACCCAAGGTGACATAGTGTTTTAACTCAATCTCTTTACTCGCCAGATAAGCTTGTTCCACAGTCGTGCGCTGTTGCTCCGCAAGCAAAGTGGTCTGATAAAAAACCGCCATCGCAATCGCTGCCAAGGAAAGCAGCAGAGGGGTGATTGCAAACAGGATAATTTTTTGCCGGAGCTTCATGGATATGAATTTAATTTATTCGAAGGATAGAGTTTTAACATTAGCGCTAAATAACAATTTTAAGTGTCAATTTTAAGCATCAAGGTATATGAAAAAAGCCCCGCAAGGATGCGAGGCTTAATATGTTTTATCTGGACAGCTAAGCCGGTGGGCTTATTCAGTCGGTGGTACATAGCCAGTTGCGGCATCTGCGCCATCGCCAAAGAAATGTTTTTCCATTTGTGTTGCCAGATATTTACGGGCGCGGGTATCCGCTAAATTCAGACGGTTTTCGTTGACCAACATCGTCTGATGTTTAAGCCAGGCTGCCCAGGCTTCTTTGGACACACTTTCGTAAATTTTCTTACCGAGTTCGCCCGGATACGGAGGAAAATCTAAACCTTCAGCTTCTTTGTCTAATTTAATGCAGTGGACCGTACGGGCCATGGTAAAACTCCTATCAATCTTTTAAATAACAACCGAGGTTACAACAATGTCCCAGATTATAACTGCTTAATTAGTACCAACGATTTACGCTGCCAGTTATACATTTTTTGGCGGTTCTTCGGCAGATCATCAACGGTCGCTTTGACAAAACCGCGTTTTAAAAACCAATGCTCAGTTCTTGTCGTCAGTACGAAAAGTGAATGGAAACCAGCCCGTCTTGCCCGTTTTTCCATATGTTTGAGAATTCGTTCACCGTCGCCCTGGCTTTGCACATCGGGATTGACCGTCAGGCAAGCCATTTCTCCCATTTTTTCCATCGGGAAGGGGTACAGTGCTGCGCAACCAAAGATGACGCCATCATGTTCAATCACGGAGAAGTAATTAATCTCGCGTTCGATCAGCTCACGGCCGCGTTTGACCAGTGTACCGTCGGCCTCTAGAGGTTCGATCAGTTTGATAATGCCGCCGACATCTTCAATCGTGGCTTCGCGCAGGCTTTCCAGATTTTCATAACTGACCATCGTACCGACGCCATCATGCGTAAACAACTCTAGTAAGGCAGAACCATCCAGTTTGTACGGCACGATATGCACCCGAGGCACGCCACTGCGTGACGCCTTTACAGCGTGTTCCAGATAAAACGAAGAATCCGCCGGCAGATAATTCGCTTTGATTTCTTGCTCAGCCTGTACCGATGACAGCTCGCGCATCTCATCATTATCTTTGTCGAGCATCATCGGTGTTTCGCTGATAAAGATGAGCTTATCTGCCCTCAGTGCGGTCGCTGTTGCAACCGCAACATCCTCCATGGTCAGGTTAAATGCTTCACCAGTCGGCGAAAATCCCAGTGGACCAAGCAATACCAGACTCCCAGCACCCAGAATGGCATGGATGGTCTCGTAGGCGACTTTGCGCGCAATCCCAGTCAAGCCAAAATCAACACCATCCACAATACCAATCGGTTTAGCAGTGACAAAATTACCAGAGATAATCCTGATCGCGGAGTGTGCCATTGGCGTATTTGGCAAACCTTGGCTAAACGCAGCCTCAATATCCAGTCGCAACTCTCCTGCAGCCTCTTTGGAGCATTCCAGTGCTGCAGTGTCCGTGATGCGTATGCCGTTGTGAAATTTGCCTTCCACACTGCGCAGGGCCAATTGTTCTGCTACTTGCGGTCGTGAGCCATGCACGATGACAATTTTGATCCCCAGTGCATGCAAAAGCGACAGATCTTGCGCCAGTACAGGCAAAGCGCCCGCCATAACCAGTTCACCGGGGAAGGCGACCACAAAGGTTTTGCCACGGAAGGCGTGAATATAAGGCGCGACTGAGCGCAGCCATTGAACGAATTGAACAGGATTTTCCATGGGCAGATTATAATGCGCTCCGCTATGTCTGCTAATAATTCATCCAAAAATTCTCCCAAAAAAGCCACGACTGATTTACGTCAATTGCGTGATAGCCTGCGTCAGGCTCAACAAGTGCACCAAGAAGTGAAGCCAGACGCGGTTAAAATCCCCGCTGTGCCGCCACCAAAGCCAGTCCAGCCTGCGCAAACTCACCCAACGACCTCAGATCTTCGAAGGATTGCTCCGCCTACTAAAACTAGACAGGGTGAGAAAGCCGCTATGCGGGAGCAAGTGCTACCGTTCCGCAACCCGCCGCCGGTCATTACTTACCCCGAAGAATTACCAGTTTCCGGCAAACGTGCCGAAATCGCTGAGGCTTTACAAAAGCATCAGGTCATCATCGTTTGTGGTGAAACCGGATCGGGCAAGACTACCCAGTTGCCAAAGATTTGTCTTGAGCTGGGACGCGGTCTGAACGGCTTGATTGGTCACACTCAGCCACGTCGTATTGCGGCCTCATCAACGGCCAAACGGATTGCGCAAGAGTTAAATTCGCCACTGGGTGAGCATGTTGGCTTCAAGGTACGTTTTAATGACACTTTGACCAAGGGTGCCTACGTCAAACTGATGACGGACGGTATTCTGCTGGCAGAGACGCAGACTGATCCGCTGCTTAGACAATACGACACGATCATCATCGATGAAGCGCATGAGCGCAGCCTGAACATCGATTTTCTGCTTGGTTATCTCAAGCAGCTACTACCCAAGCGCCGTGATCTGAAAGTTATCATCACATCGGCGACGATTGATGCGCAGCGCTTTGCCAATCACTTTGCTGAAGATTCTGCCAATCCGGCCGGATCGGAGCCTAAGCCAGCACCGGTGATAGAAGTATCCGGTCGCTTGTATCCGGTAGAAGTGCGTTATCGGCCAGTGCAAGAAGATGAAAAGGATAAAGAACGCGACCTGATGACAGCGATTACGGATGCGGTCGATGAGTTGTGTCGTGTCGGGTCTGGCGATGTACTGGTGTTTTTGCCAGGAGAGCGCGAGATCCGCGATGCTGCCGAAGCCTTGCGCAAACATCATCCAGACCATGTAGAAATTTTACCGCTGTTTGCCCGCTTGTCGGCGCAAGAGCAAGAGCGCGTATTCAAGGTCAGCAATGCGCGACGCATCGTGCTGGCGACAAACGTCGCAGAGACATCGCTGACGGTGCCTGGCATTCGCTATGTGGTTGATACCGGTCTGGCACGCGTCAAACGTTACAGCTACCGCAATAAGGTCGAGCAATTACAGATCGAGCCTGTTGCCCAGTCTGCGGCTAATCAGCGCGCAGGTCGTTGCGGCCGTGTCGCTGCGGGTGTCTGTATACGTTTGTATGAAGAGACCGATTATATCCAGCGGCCAAAATTTACAGAACCAGAAATTCTACGCTCGTCCTTGGCTGCTGTGATCTTGCGCATGAAGTCGCTGCATTTGACCGACGTTGAAACCTTTCCGTTTATCGAGCCGCCGCCCGGTCGTGCCATTGCGGATGGCTATCAGTTGCTGCAAGAATTAGGCGCGATGGATGAGGGCAATCAGCTCACGCCTACCGGCAAGCAACTCGCTAAATTACCGCTCGATCCCCGCGTCGGACGCATGATTCTGGCAGCGCGTGATCATCATGCGTTGAGCGAAGTACTGATCATTGCTGCCGCTTTGTCGGTACAAGACCCGCGTGATCGTCCGATGGAGGCGCAAGCTGCAGCGGATCTCGCTCACAAAAAATTCGCGGATGAAAAATCAGAATTTAACTCGTATCTCAAAATCTGGAAATGGTTTGAAGACGCGATAGAGCACAAAAAAACCAATCGTCAGTTACAAGATAATTGCCGCGCGAATTTTCTCTCGCAAATGCGGTTGCGGGAGTGGCGCGATGTCCATAGTCAATTGCTGACGATCGTGAAAGAACAAGCATGGCGCATGAATGAAGCGCCAGCGACGTATGAACAATTACACATGGCGCTGCTGACTGGTTTGCTTGGTAATATCGGCTACAAGTCGGATGAAGAGGCACATTATCTGGGTGCACGCGGCATCAAGTTTTATATCTGGCCGGGTTCTACTTTAGCGAAGAAGGCAGGACGTTGGGTGATGGCGGCAGAGCTGGTCGACACCACGCGTTTGTATGGCCGCTGCATCGCCCAATTGCAACCAGAATGGCTGGAGAAAATCGGCGGTCATCTACTGAAAAAATCCTACGGTGAACCCCGTTGGGAAAAACGTACCGGACAAGTCTCCGCATTCGAACGTGCAACTTTGTATGGCCTTGTGGTGTATAGCCAACGGCGTATTCAATATGGTTTGACGCATCCAGCCGAGGCACGTGAAATTTTTATCCGTGATGCGCTGGTCGGTGGTGAGCTGGATACTCGTTTGCCTTTCTTTGCACACAACCAAAAGCTAGTGCGCGAGATTGAAAACTTAGAGCATAAATCCCGCCGCTTGGATGTATTGGTGGATGATGAGTTGATCGCAGCGTTCTATGACAAATATATTCCTGCTGGTGTGTACAACGCTGTATTGCTGGAACAATGGCATAAGGACGCAGTGAGGGAAAATCCCAAGCTGCTGCACCTGAACAAAGATGAATTGATGCGCCATGAGGCAGCAGGCATCACGACGGATTTATTCCCTAAAACGATGCAAGTAACGGGCGTCGCGCTGCAACTCAGTTATCACTTTGAACCAGGTAGCCCGCGTGATGGTGTTACGTTAAGCGTGCCCTTGTTCTCATTGAATCAAGTATCTGCGGAGCGTAGCGAATGGCTGGTGCCCGGTATGCTCAAAGAAAAAGTGCATTTGCTGATCAAGTCTTTGCCGCAAAAAATCCGTCGTCATTGTGTACCGCTGCCAGATTATGCATCAGGTTTTTGTGAGCGCAATGAGTTTGGTACCGGTAATTTAATCGACGTGGTGATCGCAGATATCCGTGAGCAAACAGGTTTGCTGTGTAAAACGACGGATTTTAAGTCTGAGACTCTGCCGGTTCATTTGACGATGAATTTTAAGGTGGTTGACGAGCACGGCCGTCAGTTAGAAATGGGACGTAATCTGTCGACCTTACGCGCCGAGTTTGGCGGACAAGCGAGGGAGAGTTTTCAGCGAATTGCTTCTGCTGAAAAATTAGCCTTGTTGGAGTCCAGTAGCAATACGTCTAATGTGAAGGCGGTCGCTGCTCCTAATACTCATGCTGCAGCGAGCCGTACTCAAGTATCGTCCGCGACGTCAACGGCAAAAGCTAGCACGGTACAGCAAGCAAAACTGCAAGAGAATTTGACCGCCTGGACTTTTGATGAACTGCCAGAATTGCTCGAAGTACAACAGGGTAAACAAACGCTGATCGGTTATCCAGCGTTGGTTGATAAGCTCACGCATTGCCATATCGAGGTCTTCGACGATCCTGATGAAGCAGCTCGTGTGCATCGTACAGGCATGCGGCGTCTGTTCGCTTTGCAATTGAAAGAGCAAGTCAAATTTCTGGAGAAAAATATCCCGGGTTTGCAGCAAATGGGTATGCAGTACATGGTCTTTGGTTCGCAAGAAGAGTTACGTGACCAGATTATTCAGACCGCGATCGAACGGGCTTGTTTACAGCATCCTTTACCAAGTAATTCTGGTGAGTTTAATAAGCGCAGAGAAGAGGGCAAAGGGCGCTTAAATTTACTCGCCAATGAAATCGCCAGACTTGCCGCACTGATTTTGACCGAATATCATGGCTTACCAAAAAAACTGCAAGGCATTAAAGCGCATGCGCTTGCCGAGAGGGATTTGCAAACACAGCTGCAACAACTGATCAGCAAACGCTTTATTGCTGAGAATGACTTCACACAGTTGTCGCATTTTCCGCGGTATCTGAAAGCGATCACAGTACGCTTAGAAAAGTTGCGGGCGGACCCGGCACGCGACGCCAAATTGCTGGCTGAATGGAATAGCGTTGCCCAGCCCTGGCAAAGAATGCCGCGTAAATCGGGTGCCGATGCCGATCCTAAATTGACTGAGTTCCGTTGGTTGTTGGAGGAGTTGCGAGTCTCTTTATTCGCCCAAGAGTTGCGTACCCCGATGCCTGTGTCAGTCAAGCGCTTGCAGAAAGTGTGGGAGAGTTTGCAGCGCTGATGATGTGTAGACCGAAATAAAAAATGCCGACTTTTGTCGGCATTTTTTATTCATCGGTTTTTTTTAACTACTTTTTGATCAAGTCGATTTTTTTCTCAGGATCAGACTGACGATGGCGATCACGATCAGTATGGGCAATAAGGCAGGAAGAATCGCCAACAAGATCGCGCCGGCAATCACTGCAAATAACAACACCAAAAATATCGACACACCCGCCAGTACGACGCCTGTAATGCCAATGGCAAAAACCACCGCCAGTAGCCCAATCATGACGCCGCCTGCCGCGATGCCAACCCCTGCAAAACCGTGGACGGATTCGCCATCGATCATGATTGACGAGGTATCCATTGAAAAATAGGTAGCGCAGATCAGAGCCAGGATCGTCGCTAAAACGCTAAAAGTGACGAGGTAGTTGCGTGTGGAGTTTGTCATGATGGCACCCTTAAAAAATCGTTAAGAACATCAACATCTTCTGTGTTGATGCGATGAGTGCATGATAGGCAAGCAGCTGGCGATGCTCAATTCACTTGCGACAGACTGCAAGAAACGTGGTTTCAATGGAAATTGAGCAAGATGAGCGGGGCGAAAGAATGTTGAGTCGAGTCGGTGGCCAAGCGGATATTCGTATAAGTCGGGAATCATTCGTCAGTGATTTATTTCCGACCAGGATTTACTTTTGCAGGCGTAAATTCGACATTATTTTTATATACTCCCCTATATTTTTATAGAATATGCCGTATTGTCCAATGATTATATGGACACTCTATATATACTAATTAGGAGTATATATTAAGCCGAGATTTTCCTTTCGATGCACGAGAGGTGCCATTTGATTGCTGACGATGCGTTTCTGGTCATTTTTGACGTTCTTCGTTGCCCGGCTCGCCATGAGCGCCGTATTTACAACAAACTCGCGTCAAAATTATCTTGAAAAGCGCATCCGTCATCAGCTCAAATCCTCAATCCAGGGTTGCAATCACCGGTGCGTGGTCAGATGGTTGCTCCCATTTACGCGGTACTTTGTCGATGACGCAAGCGGTGCAACGTGCTGCCAGCGGCGCCGACAACAGAATATGGTCGATACGCACACCTTTGTTCAAGCGGAAACCCAACTGGCGATAATCCCACCAGCTAAAAGATTTATCTGCCTGTTCAAACATTCTGAAACTGTCTTTCAGACCCAGATCAACCAATGCTTGCAACGCGGCGCGCTCCGGTGGAGAGACTAAATTCATCCCTTCCCAAGCAGCGGGATCATGCACGTCCCTATCTTCGGGGGCAATGTTGTAGTCACCCAGCAACGCTAATTGCGGATATTGTTGTAACTCTTGTTGTATCCATTGATGCAGTGCGGCGAGCCAGCTTAATTTGTAGGGATATTTCTCCGAGTCCAGCGCCTGTCCGTTCGGCACATACGCACAAACGATGCGTACCCCTTCGATCGTGGCGGCAATGATGCGTTGTTGCTCATCAGGGAACAGCGGATTGTTTTTCTGCACATCGCTGATCGCATGGCGCGAGATGATGGCGACGCCGTTGTAGGTTTTTTGTCCGGTAAAAGCCACGTGATAACCCGCAGCCTCAATCTCCGCCTGTGGAAATTTATCATCCGTGAGTTTGGTTTCTTGTACGCAGAGTATATCGACGGGATTGCTCTCTAGCCAGGTCAATACTTGCGGTAAGCGAACCTTAAGGGAGTTAACATTCCAGGTGACTAATTTCATGATGGATATCCTGCTACAAGGTTAGGTGGTTGGTGTGGTTGGCGTAATGTTGACGTTGTCTGACTACAGAGTTATTAATGAGTCGAAAAACGCTAAGTTTAACGAAGACCCTAAGTGCTAAATAAAGTGCAAAATAAAATGCTAAATAAAAAGCGTGCAATGCTAAGGCAAGGCACGCTTTTCGTATTTTCGTTCAAACTAGGGAAGACGTTATTTTCTCAACGAACTCCCTTCAAGCTCCGACGGATTTAGCCAGCACGATTGATTAAGAACATTGTCAGCAGAGGAACTGGGCGACCAGTAGAGCCTTTGGCTGCACCTGATTTCCATGCTGTACCAGCGATATCCAGATGCGCCCAAGTATATTTCTTGGTGAAGCGTTCAAGGAAGCATGCTGCAGTAATACTGCCGCCAGCCGGGCCACCGATGTTCGCCATATCAGCAAAATTCGATTTCAGTTGCTCGTTATAAGCTTCTTCAATCGGCATACGCCATGCGGTATCACCGGTTTGTTTACCAGCGGTCAGCAATTCAGTCGCCAGCGCATCGTGTGCCGCGTCATGGCGTGTGAACAAGCCAGTGTTGTGATGGCCCAAAGACGTGACGCAAGCGCCGGTCAGTGTTGCGACGTCAACTACGGCGGATGGCTTGAAACGCTCGGTGTAAGTCAGTGCATCGCACAAAATCAGACGACCTTCTGCATCCGTGTTCAAAATTTCTATCGTTTGACCAGACATGGATGTAACGATATCGCCCGGACGTGTGGCGCTGCCAGAAGGCATATTTTCGCAAGTTGGGATGACTGCGACGACATTCAGCTTCAACTTCATTTCGCCAATCGCACGCATGGTGCCGAGGACAGAAGCCGCACCACCCATGTCGTATTTCATTTCATCCATACCAGCGCCGCCTTTGAGAGAGATACCGCCAGAATCAAATGTAATGCCTTTACCGACCAGCACCGTTGGCGCATCTTTGGCTTTGCCGCCCATGTGTTTTAACACGATGAACTTTGGTGGTTCGACAGAGCCATTGGTGACTGACAGAAAGCTATTCATTTTGAGCGCTTGCAATTGCTTGCGATCTAATACTTCTATGCCCATTTTGTAATCGGTAGCGATTTTTTTCGCTGTCGTTGCAAGATAAGTTGGCGTGCAGATGTTGGGAGGCAAATTCCCCAATTCTTTGGTTAAATCCATGCCGTTTGCCAGCGCAATGCTTTGTGCCAGGGCATTTTTTGCAGCAGTTGCTTCTGCTGCATCAACACCGAAAGCGACTTTTTTAACGCCAGTGCTTGTAGTATCTTTTTTGCTTTTGAGGCCGTCAGCACGGAAAATCGATTCGTGGAAGGCGATGACAGCAGTCCGTATTGTCCAGGCAGTATCGCGCTCTTTAACGGATGGCAGAGCTACTGTTGCGTCATTTGCGCCGAGGTTTGCCAGCGCACGTGCGGCTGCATTTACCGCCTGCGTAAAGGCTTTTTCTGATATGGTAACGTCTTCTTCGCCCAAACCAACGAGTAATATGCGTTCTGCTGCAATATTTGCAATATTACGTAGCAATAATGATGAGCCAATTTTGCCAGTGATATCGCCGGATTTGAGTGCTGCAGCGATCTCGTCTTCGCTATCTAATGCGGAAGCTGAGGCGGATAATTTTTTGTTTTCGAATACGCCTACAACTACGCAGCCAGTTTTGGTGGCATTCACAGTGCTTTTGGCGTCGAATGTTTTTATGCTAAAGTCCACGTATTACTCCTCTTTGTAAGTCTCGTAAAAAACGATATTATAACCCTCCATGATTTTTCAGCGCGCGCTTCGACGTGAATTACTCAGTGCCGCAGGCGCTGTCTTCACGATTCTCTTCACTATCACTGTTACTTGGATGTTGATCAAAATCCTCGGCCTCGCCGCCGGTGGCAAAGTCGCATCAGCAGATGTGGTGCAATTAATAGGATTTTCTGCCTTGCAGTATCTGCCTATTTTATTAATTTTGACCGGTTTTATTTCGGTCTTAATGGTCGTAAGTCGATCTTATCAAGATTCCGAAATGGTAGTCTGGTTTGCATCAGGTGTAAGTTTGAGCAAATGGGTTACTCCAGTCTTACTGTTCGGTTTACCTATTATTGTATCGACTGCGGTACTTAGTTTAGTCGCTACACCATGGGCAAATCGTCAAAGTACAGAATTGAAAGAACGATATGAAAAGCGAGAAGATATCGCAAAAGTGTCCCCCGGGAAATTCCAGGAGTCTGCGTCAACTGACCGCATCTTTTTTGTCGAAGGTGTAGCAGGCGATCTGAGTAAAGTGCAAAATATTTTTATAAATACCTTCACTAATGGACGGTCCAGCATCGTGGTTGCCAAGGAAGGCAAAATGGAAATAGATGCCCATGGCGATAAATTTCTATTGATGAGTCAGGGACGCCGTTACGATGGCTTAGCTACGGAGCCAGATTTTCAGATGATGCAATTTGAACGATATGGCATTTTAGTTTCTGCGCAGACCACGGCAGAAATGGGCGACAAATCGGCGAAGTCACTCCCTTTAAAGCAGTTGTTAGACAACCCGACCAACTTCAATCGCGGTGAGTTATTGTGGAGAGTCTCTTTGCCTTTGATGAGTATCGTTTTGTTGTTGATGGCTATCCCGTTGGGATTTGTTAATCCAAGGGTAGGTCGATCCGCGAACGTGATTGTGGCTCTGTTACTCGTGATTATGTATTTGACGTTCGTTAATATTATGCAAGCAACTGTTGTTCAGGGACGTTTCAGTTTTGGAAAAGCGTGGTGGCCACTGCATTTATTCGCGATAATATCGGTGATGTTGATGTTGTCGTGGCGTTTAAATGTCAACAGCAACTGGCATCCTTCAGTGCTATGGTCAAAAGCTAAATTTGCGTTGCGTCGCAAAGACCATCAACAACAGAGCGCACTATGAGAGTTTTACAGCGTTATTTTGGCGTAGAGATTATTCGCTCTGTCCTGTTTGTGATGGTGGCTTTGCTGGCTCTTTTTGCATTTTTCGATCTAATGGGAGAACTTCAGTCGATCAACAACACTGGTTATCGGCTGCAACAGGCTGTGCAATATGTATTGCTAGGTTTGCCTGGTTATCTTTATGAATTTATGCCAATTGCCGTCTTGATTGGCACCATCTATGTGCTTGCTCAATTCGCATCTAACTCTGAATTTACCATCATGCGGGCAGCTAGTATGTCTACCGGAATGGTTGGCAGCATGCTGGCAAAAATTGGTTTGTTATTTGTCGTGATTACTTTTGTTTTTGGTGAATTTGTCTCGCCCGTGACTACCAAGCTGGCTGAAAAAATCAAACTCAGTGCACTAAATAGTTCTGTGACCCAAGAATTCAGGTCTGGTTTGTGGACGAAAGATTTGCTGCGAGAGCATGGGTTAACTGGCAACGTGATTGGGTCTCGTTTTTTAAACGTGAAACAAATCCTGCCTAAGGGACAATTGGTCGGAGTTAAATTGCTAGAATTGGATCAGCAATTCCATTTAAGTACAGAAATTTTGGCAGAAAATGCTGAATACATGGGCGGCAATGTATGGCGCTTGTCCAATGTCAGTCAAACCTCGTTTCCAAAAAGTTTATCCACACCGGATATTGCCGCTGTATCTAACAAAAAAATGGCAACGATGGATATTATTTCAGAGATTACGCCTGATATTTTATCCGTGCTATTTGTAGATCCAGACCGGATGTCGGCATTTGATTTGGCCGCTTACACCAAGCATCTTGCGGACAACAAGCAAGGCACCAAACGTTATGAAATCGCCTTTTGGAAAAAGTTAACCTATCCGTTTGCCACACTGGTAATGATGGCCTTGGCTCTGCCATTTGCTTATCTGCATGCGCGAAGTGGTGGTATAAGCTTAAAAATATTTAGTGGCATCATGATTGGCTTGGTGTTTTATCTCACTAACAGCCTGTTCTCCCATGTTGGCATGTTAAATACCTGGCCTGCATTGGTGACAGCCTTAGTACCTAGCATCATATTTTTAATACTGGCAATAATTGCACTCTGGATGGTGGAAAGACATTAATCGTGACGATCAAAAAACAAGCTCAGATTTTATTCGCGCATGGTGCACGTGATCCACGTTGGGCAGCACCTTTTCAACGCTTGCAGCAAATGACTCAGGCTAGTTTGCCCGGTGTCACGGTTGCCTTGGCGTTTCTAGAGTTTATGACGCCGAGCTTGCCAGATTTGGTCAAGCAGATGGTAGACAATGACATTACAGAAATAAGCATCGTGCCTATTTTTTTGGGGCAGGGCGGTCATGTTTTGCGTGATTTGCCGATATTGCTTGATCAGCTAAGATCGGACTATGCGGGCCTGACGATCAAGGTCGCAGAAGCTGTCGGCGAAGACGCCATGGTGTTAGCTGCAATTCGTGACTATTGCATTAAAGTGATGTAATTTAAGGTATGGTCGGACTAGATGTGTGGCTAGAGTCAGGGCTAGCGGCAGGCTCAGATTCTGGGCTAGGTTTGGCCGAATCTGCTTCTCATCGCTTCACCTATCATCACCAGCACCGGTCCTTCGCGATCGCTAAGACCATCCTCTAATTCTTTTAATTGCAGTCGCAAAATACGTTCATTTGGACGACTGCAATTTTCTATCACGACGACTGGTAAGTCCGGCTGATAGCCTGAAGCCAGCAATCTCTGTGCTGTTAATGCAGCTTCTTTGCCGCCCATGTATTGAATCAAGGTATCGCATTCTGGTATGCGAGTATCTGATGTTTCGCCCGGTGCTGTGCTTGAGGTAAAGAAAGCAACGCTGCGGGCGATGCCACGTTTTGTCAACGGCTGGCAGGCGCTGGCTGCGGCGGCAACGGCAGTGGTGATGCCAGGCACAATGGCATATTCAATACCCGCTTGCTCCATAGCCGTAAGCTCTTCATCGGCACGCCCAAACAACATAGGATCGCCGCCTTTAAGACGCACCACAAGGCTGTAGTGCTGTGCACATTCAAGGATTTGTTGATTGATTTGCGATTGTGCGGCAGAGCGTTGGCCACTACGTTTACCGACTGAAATTTTTACCGCTTGCGGGCAAAGTGCCAGCATTTCTGGCGTTACCAGGGCATCATGCAAAACAACCTCTGCTTGCGCCAGCAGGCGAGCACCGCGTACGGTAATGAGGTCAGCAGCACCGGGGCCAGCACCAATTAAATAAACTTTGCCGCCCGGTTTCTGCATAATAGTTTTGTCAGCTTAGACTGTAGATTCAGTTAATTTGATCATACCAGCCGCCACTGTCTGGTGGGTCACTTCATCAATTAAAATAAACGCACCGGTCGAACGCAAATCATCGTAGGCATCGACTGCCAATGGCTGCGCCACGTTGATCGTGACGGTAGCTATATCATTGAGTTTTAGCGTTGTTGCGGTGCGTCGCTCCTGCGTGTTGATATCTAATAAGGTATCAATCGCCGTTACCTTTGCCGCTACTTGTTTGGTCGTGTGTTTAATCCAATATTTGCGGCCAATATCCATCGCATCTTCTGATAACCAGCACAAATCGGCTTGCAATGTTTTAAGCTGAGTTGCGGGGCGACTAGCAGCGGCCAGCATGTCACCGCGTGAAATATCCAGATACTCGTCCAGCAAGATCGTCACAGACTGACCAACCACTGCAAATGGTAAAGAACCATCCAATGTCAAAATCTCTTTGACGGTCGCAGATTGTCCGCCAGGCTGTACTACTAATTTGTCACCGACGCTGACTTTCCCAGCTTCGATTCGACCCATATAGCCACGGAAATCATTGGCTTCGTGACCGTTATGACGCGCTACCAGTTGTACCGGAAAACGGAACGGCTCGTCATGGCAATCGTCATACACGCTGAGTGATTCCAGTAACTCAATCAAGGTCGGGCCTTGATACCAAGCCAGCTTATCACTCGCCGTAACGACGTTATCACCAGCCAACGCAGAGAGCGGAATCGGGTGAATATCTTTCAGGCCCAATTGTTGTGCGAATGTTTGGTAGGCAGCGACGATGCGATCATAAACAGTTTGGTCGTAATTAACCAAATCCATTTTATTTACAGCAACAACCACATGTTCGATTTGCAGCAAGTGCGCAATAGCCGAGTGGCGTTTGGTTTGTGTGAGTAAATCCACGCTGCCGTCATCACCTAATTTGACCTTAGAAACGTCAATCAAAATGATCACAGCATCAGCGGTGGATGCGCCTGTCACCATATTGCGTGTGTATTGCTCATGTCCCGGGGTATCAGCAATAATGAACTTGCGCTTAGGCGTTGCAAAATAACGATAAGCAACGTCGATCGTAATACCTTGTTCACGCTCGGCTTCTAAGCCATCGGTCAGCAAGGATAAGTCAATGGTGTCACCGACAGTACGTTTATGTTTGGCACGCGACATGGCATCTAACTGATCAGCAAAAATACCCTTACTGTCGAAGAGTAAGCGACCAATCAGCGTACTTTTGCCGTCATCAACTGAGCCTGCGGTGATGAAGCGTAGTAGCCCGCGTTCTCTGGTAGCGTCAGCTAAAATGGGTGCCACAGCCGTATTCAAAGTAGCCATTAGAAATATCCTTCTTTTTTACGTTTTTCCATTGAGGATTCTGATGTCTGATCATCCATGCGGGTTGCACCGCGCTCAGTGATTTGGGTAATCGCTGTCTCTGCAATGATGGCATCTACTGTCGCAGCGTCGGATGACACTGGGCAGGTGCAAGAGATATCGCCGACGGTACGGAAGCGGACCACTTGTGTTTCTACCGTCTCGCCATCGCGTGCTGGTGTCAACTCTGTCAAAGGGACTAATAAGCCATTGCGTGGAATAACCTGACGCTCATGAGCAAAATAAATGGATGGTAATTCCAATTTTTCACGTGCGATATATTGCCAGACATCCAGCTCGGTCCAGTTAGAAATAGGGAACACACGCATGTTTTCGCCAGGATGGACGCGAGTGTTATACAGGTCCCACAATTCTGGTCGTTGCGCTTTTGGATTCCATTGACCGAACTCGTCGCGGAAGGAAAATATCCGTTCTTTTGCACGCGCTTTTTCTTCATCACGGCGCGCACCGCCCATACAAGCGTCAAATTTATGTGCCGCGATGGTTTCCAGTAGTGTCACAGCCTGGGCTGCATTACGAGAATCGGTTAAGGGATTCCGTAATCGTACGGTGCCGCGTTTGATTGAGTCTTCCACCGATCCAACAATCAATCGCTCACCCAGTTCAGCTACTTTCTTGTCGCGGAAAGTGATGACCTCGGCAAAGTTATGACCCGTATCAATATGCACTAAAGGGAAGGGGAATTTGCCCGGGCGAAAAGCCTTCTCTGCGATACGCAGCATCACAACAGAATCCTTGCCGCCAGAAAATAGTAAGGCAGGATTAGCGCACTCAGCAGCGACTTCACGCATGATATGGATGGCTTCGGATTCTAGCCAATCCAGATGGCGATTACTCGCTGCATCGATAAATTGTTTTTCCACGACTGTATTCATAATCTTCTTTTGACTGTTGGGCTATGACTTTTGAATTACTACTGCTTAGCTATCACTATTTATTTATCTATCTTCAGGCAACAGATTTAATTCTGATGAGCTTGCCATCAACCACATGTAAACCACATTCTTTTGATTCAGGATTTTCCCACCACCAGCGGCCTGCGCGTACATCCTCACCAGGCGTAATTGCGCGAGTACACGGCTCACAACCAATTGATGGATAGCCTTTGTCATGCAAAGGGTTATAAGGCACATTATTACTGCGAATATAGTGCCAGACATCTTCCTCTGACCAATCGGCCAAGGGATTGAATTTTTGCATACCATGCGCCGCATCATCTTCTTGTACAGCGAGTTCTGTACGCGTTGTTGCTTGAGAACGGCGCTGTCCTGTCACCCATGCTTTATTGCCAGATAATGCGCGATTGAGTGGTTCTACTTTACGGATACGGCAGCATTCTTTGCGCATTTCTACGCTATCGTAAAACGCGTTTAAACCATTTTGCGCAACGTAATTTGCAACTGCTTCTGGTTCAGGCTTAAATAAATGAATCTCAGAGCCATAGACTTCTTTGATCTTGTCTAGCATGCCCAACGTTTCTGCATGCAAGCGACCTGTTTCAAGCGAAAAAATACCGATGGCAAGTTTGTTGCGCAAGATCAGATCGGTCAATACCATGTCTTCTGCCGCCAGACTAGAGGCAAACACAGCCGGGGAAAATTCTGTAGCGATGCGTTGTAGCGTGGCCTTAGTGTCTAACAATTTATCCGATAATTTACCCGACAATTTATCGGCTAGCTCATTTGTAAAATCGCTCATATGTGCTCCGTAGTCCTATGCTCACGACGGAATAGCGGGTTCTTCTCATCCCATGAGGTCTGATACTTTTCGCTGAAGTCAGTCAGACCTTTGATCGCGTCTTGAATACTGCGATCTTCACGCGTTGCAAAGGCATTAAATCCAACACGCTGCATATAAAATAACTGGTCACGTAACACATCACCGATTGCGCGTACTTCACCTTTAAAACCAAAACGTGATCTTAAATTGTAGGCAATCGAGTAACCACGGCCATCCGAAAATTTAGGAAAATCAACTGCCACTAACTTGAACAGTGATAGATCCTCTTTTAATTCCTTCGCTTGTTCATCACTACCAAACCAGATGGCAATATCTTGCGATTCTTGCTGACGTTTAGCCAATGATTCACGTTGCAATTGCCATACTTTTAGCGGCACAATGACTTTGCCCGTTGGAATGGCGACAGCATCTGGCGTCTCGCCCTCAGCTAGGCGTAATACTGCCCAGTCGTCCTGAACGATGGTCTTATCTTTGATTATTTCACGCATATAAATTCTTTCTCAAAAATAGATCAGTACGACACTGCCGCACCAGCATCTTCGCCGTAATGTTCCAGCGTTTTGATCGGTGTGGCATAGACATATTCTTTAAACGGCACAATACCTAAACGCTGAGCGGTATCAATAAAACGTTCGTTCTCAATACGGTCACGTAAATACACTTGGATAATACGTTCGATCACCTCTGGCATTTGTCCAGCTGAGAACGATGGGCCGATGATTTTGCCAATCGCGGCTTTGTTGCCCTGCGCACCACCAATCGAGACCTGGTAAAACTCGCTACCATCTTTGTCCACACCCAAGATACCAATATTGCCGACGTGGTGATGACCGCAGGCATTAATACAGCCCGACATATTGAGTTCTAAATCACCGATATCATGCAGATAGTCGAGATCGGCGAAACGGTCTGTAATATCGAGCGCAATCGGAATTGACTTTGCATTTGCCAGCGAGCAGAAATCACCGCCCGGGCAGCAAATCATATCGGTCAATAAGCCAACATTCGGTGTTGCCAGTCCATGCGCTTTTGCTTCTTGCCAGAGCGCGAATAAGGCAGATTCCTGTACATCAGACAGCACGATATTTTGTTCATGTGTGACGCGTAGTTCAGCGAAGCTATAACGATCTGCCAGATCCGCCATAAAATCCATTTGCTCCGCAGTTGCATCACCTGGCGGCACGCCTGGCTTTTTCAATGACAAGACTACGCTTGCATAGCCCGCAACTTTATGTGGTTTGACATTACGTTTTACCCAATTAGCGAAGGCTTTATTGTCTTGCTTATGTTGTTCATAGCTAGCATCAGTTGCAGGCAATGTGGAATACGCGGGCGTACTGAAGTAAGACGCAACACGCTGCAATTCTTCTTTTGTCAGAGTCGCTGGACCATCCTTTATGTCGGCCCATTCCTCTTCTACTTGCTGGGCGAATACATCAGCGCCGATGGCTTTTACCAGGATTTTGATACGCGCTTTGTACTTGTTGTCACGGCGACCGTATTGGTTATAAATACGCAGGATCGCTTCCAGGTAAGTCATCACGTGTTGCCACGGCAAAAACTCACGGATCACGCTGCCAAGTATCGGTGTGCGACCCATGCCGCCGCCAACCATAACTTTAAAACCGACTTCACCTTGTTCGTTATGCACCACCGTTAAGCCGATGTCATGCACTGCGATGGCAGCACGATCTTCTAAGGAACCATTGATGGCGATCTTAAACTTACGCGGCAAATACGCAAACTCGGGATGGAAGGTTGTCCACTGACGCAAAATTTCTGCATAAGGACGTGGATCAATGATCTCATCCGCAGCAACGCCGGCAAATTCATCCGAAGTGATATTGCGCATACAGTTACCGGATGTTTGAATGGCGTGCATTTCTACCGATGCCAGTTCTTCTAAAATGGTCGGCGTTTCTTCCAGTGTGATCCAGTTGTACTGGATATTTTGACGTGTCGTAAAGTGGCCATAACCGCGATCGTATTTACGTGCGATGTGGGCAAACTTACGCATCTGGGTAGAAGACAACATGCCGTAAGGTACCGCTACACGTAACATGTAGGCGTGGCGCTGCATGTATAAACCGTTTTGCAAACGCAGCGGTAAGAACTCTTCTTCCGTCAACTCGTTCGACAAGCGGCGACGTACTTGATCGCGGTATTGAGCGATACGTTCTTTGATAATTTGATGATCGTGTTGATCGTAGCGATACATTGTGAGGTCCTAAAAAAATACGCTCAAAATTACAGTTTAAAGAACCAGCTTAGCGGCAACAATAGTTAAGGTTGTAGCTAATAGTCCACGCAAAAATTTTTCTGGTACGGCACGCGCCGCCATGGAGCCTATCGTAATGCCAGGCAATGAACCTATTAACAAGGTACCCAGCAACTCCCAGTTGATTGATCCTAACCACCAGTGACCGACGGCAGCAATGGCAGTCAGTGGCACCGCATACGCAATGTCAGTCCCGGCAATGTGCGCAGCAGACATCCGTGGGTACAACATCACCAGCAAGGTCGCGCCAATTGCACCGGCGCCGATAGAAGAAACGGTTACCAAGGTGCCCAGCAAAACGCCAGAAACGATGGTCGCCGCAGCCAATTGCGTACCTTGCAATTGCTTCTCTGGATGGCGATTAAGCCATGCCAGCATTTTAGACTTAAACAGTAAGGCGACCACGGTCAACAGCACCGAACCGGCAATAGAATAACGAATAATCTGACCGATTTCTTTATCCAGAGCGCCAAAATGTTTCAGGCTCAGCGTAGCAATCAATGCTGCCGGAAGGGCGCCGTAACACAGCAAACGCACCACATGCCAGTCCACTGTGCCACGTAAGCGATGGGTAAAAGTGCCGGTCGCTTTAGTAATCGACGCAAATGCTAAGTCGGTACCGACCGCAACGGTAGGTGACACGCCAAACAGCAGAGTCAACAAAGGTGTCATCAGCGATCCGCCACCAACGCCAGTCAGTCCTACCAAAATACCTACTGCAAAACCGGACGCTACATAGCCTAAATCCATACTACCCCGTTCATATCACCATGTTGAAAGTAACAGCATAGTAAAGAATCTGAGCCTTAATCCAAACTACTTAGTCTTTATTTGCTTATATGTAGTTTTGACATATGGATAGACATTATTTGAATGATGTATATTTAATACTCTGATACTTAATCCAGCGAAGTTCGGATCATACATTGTCATGCGGCATCAAGATTTTTCTTTATATTTGATTGAGTTTGCTGTCTCTTTTTATTTTGATAATAGTTATACTCCATATGAGTACATTTTGATCGTCCATGTATTAAAAGGAGATTGGGGTATTTTTTATATAAATAATAGGGAGTATATTCAATAGATGACTGAATCTCTAGCATTTTTAACGCCTGTTCCAATCGCTGTTTGCTGTCGAGATGGTTCATGAGGGATTCAACAGGATCAACGATAGAAATCGTCGCTTGATCTTCAATTTTCCCAAATCTGTATAATCGTCAAGCCGACTAATTCGGTAAGTAGTACGTCTTCAGGGCGGGGTGAAACTCCCCACCGGCGGTAAGTTCAAACAAGTAGTTGATGCTTGAACAAGCCCGCGAGCGCTTGCAACGAATCACATTTTCGGAACAGTGAATTTGCGTTGGAAGGTCAGCAGATCTGGTTTGACTCCAGAGCCGACGGTCATAGTCCGGATGAAAGAAGATGCGCCACACTTAATGCACGCACAAGCACGTTCGTTTATTCGAGCGCGCTTGTGTTGCTTGCGTTTGGCTATTCAAAATCCCCTGAAACGTCTTTTGCACTTTTTTTGCGGAGCGTTTCTATTATGTTGATATCCACTGTAACAAGTTCCTTAGTTTTGCCTTTGGTTTTGCCACCATTCGCAGAACGTCTTTCACGTGCCTTATCTGATTTATCAGAGGGGCGACCTATTCTGTTAATGGATGATTTTGATCGGGAGAATGAAGCCGATCTTATTGTTGCAGCAGAAAAAATCACGACCGATAGCATGGCCAGATTGATACGCGATGGTAGCGGGATTGTCTGTCTTTGCCTTACGGATGAGCGGGTGAAGCAATTAGCATTGCCCTCGATGGTTGTGACGAACGACAGTCGCTTTGGCACTGCCTTTACCGTAAGTATTGAAGCTAAAATTGGCGTTACGACTGGCGTATCTGCGACTGATCGCGTAACTACTGTGAAAGCGGCAATTGCTGACCACGCTGTCCCTGGTGATCTGGCACGTCCTGGCCATGTTTTCCCATTGCGTGCGGTTGCTGGTGGCGTATTGACTCGCCGCGGGCATACCGAAGGCTCCATCGATTTAATGCAGTTGGCAGGCTTAAAGCCTGCAGCAGTGTTATGTGAACTGATGAATCCTGACGGCAGTATGGCGAAAGGAGCAGAGATTGAGTGTTATGCCGCTGCGCATGATCTTGTGATGCTAACGACTAACGATTGATGAGTTAGCGATATATTTGAGGGGAAAACAAAAAGGCTAGACTGAATTATTTACTGGATACATCATTGGGTTTGTGATGTATCCAGTTTCGCTTAAACTGGGCTTAGTTTTTATCTCATATTTAAAATGAACATCTTATCCAAGTTATTTTTACTGTCATTGTCTGTGGTGCCGGCCTTCAGTGCCAATGCAGCCCCTGCCGATTGGTACAAATGGCGCAGCAAGATTGATACGGCAGAAGTTTGCTCGCAAATTTCACCAGGAGCAGGATGGGAACGTACCAGCGGACCATTCAAAAATGCGCAATGTGAAAAATTGAAATACTAGGTGTTTAGCCCTGTAATGCAATGCGGCTGATTAACGATAAATCGTTCTGTTTTTTTATGCAGCAAAAAAAGATGAATTCATAAGGTCTCATTTCTTTCAAGGTCTTCAATCGGCGAGCGACGTTATAGCTCCTTAAAAACGAATTCAATACGCTTTCAACTGAAGATGAAAGACTTAGTGACACCTTATGCACACCTTATTATTTAGTCCGTTTCTGGCAACTAAATGACAACATCCCGGCCGGAACTGTTGTCTGATCAATGCCTAATGCCGTCATTTTTTCGGGAACATCTGCCCCGCCGCAGATCCACGCTACTGGAACGACTTGCGCATCTAAGACGACTGCAGGGCGCAGCGTTAGTAGTTTGCCTTTGATGGCATTGTTTGCCTGGTTGCCAAAGGTGACTGTGATTGCGCCATCCTGTACGTTCACATTACTCACAAAATTTCCGACCATTTTATCGGCACTAGGCAAACCAGCGGCGGCATTATCAGCCGGCATTTTTTGTGTAGCAGTCCATGCTGCTGCGATGGGTTTTTTTGCGACATCGGTGAGCGGAGTAATTGATTCGATTTGCTGCCTGACAAAGCGCAATTGTATCGACGGATATGCTATCGTACCCAAGATGCCAATAATCGCGATGACGACCATCATTTCTACTAAGGTAAATCCGGAGCGAGTAGGTTTCATAAAATGGCATACTTTTTCTAAATATTGATCATAACAAGTGCATCAGTTTATTAGCTCATTTATAGAAAATATTTTCAGTCAGCTTTATGTAGACCTTAGTTCAAATACACTATAAATTCTCTACAAATACACCTTGTATTTGTATGACTATGCATCCTTCTGGACACCACAGACACTAGACAAATTTCTACCTATCGCGTACCTTCAATAATCTTGCTTGGCAGGCAATTTCTATTAATAAGTCCATAGTATTCGTTATTTTTTCGGAGTCACGTTATGCACGCATCTGTACAAAGTTCTGTTCCGCATTCCTGTAAAAAAACAAAGCTGGCTGGCGCCGCATTAACTGCCACCAGCTTGTTGCTGTCAACTGCCTGGGTCAATACCGCGTTCGCTAGTGATACCAAGCCCTTGACAAAGACGCCCGCCACTACCTCCGCAAAAGCGGTTGCAAAACCCACCATGGCAGATCTAATTAAAGCTTCTGCGGCAACTGACTGGCGTCCACTTGATCCAAACAACACCTTGTATATGGATCTAGAAAAAGGACGGGTGGTGATTGAGCTTGCGCCCGACTTCGCTCCTGATCATGTGAAGAATATCAAAGCGTTGGTCAGCGAGGGATATTTCAATGGGCTTGTGGTCATACGCTCACAAGAAAATTACGTCGTCCAATGGGGCGATCCCGAAGATGAAAATCCAGCAAAAAAGCGCGAAGTCAAAACTGCCCGAAAAAATCTGGATCCTGAATTCACCGTTAAGTACGATAAAAAACTGCCATTTACACGCTTGCCGGATGCAGATGGGTTTGCCCCCCAAGTTGGTCATGCAGACGGCTTTCCGGCTGGACGTGATCCCAAAACCGGCACTGCCTGGCTGGCACATTGTTATGCCAGTGTCGGGATTGGCAGAAGCAACGAGGTAACGAGCGGTGACGGCAGCTCAATGTATATAGTAAGCGGCCATGCGCCACGCCAATTGGACAGAAATGTCACTTTGGTCGGCCGGATAAGGCAGGGGATAGAACTACTGACCACCCTGCCACGCGGTACCGGCCCTTTGGGTTTTTATAAAGAAACCGAGATCAAGACACCGATCAAATCCATCCGTATCGCTGCCGATGTGCCAGAAGCCGAACGGAGTAAATTGGAAGTCATACGCACCGATACGCCAACCTTTAAAGCAATCGTTGAAGCACAACGTAACCGTGGCGGTGATTGGTACAAAGTCCCCGCAGGCTATATTGATTTATGTAATGTGCCGATTCCTGTGCGGGCGATGCAGTAATCTCTTCTACAAATCAAAGAAACTACCTATGTTGAAAAAAACTATGGCGTGCTTGAGTATTGCCACCCTTATTTTTACCATGACAGAAAATATGGCACAAGCACAAGATGCTGAGCCATTAATCTCTAATCCTGTACAACTGGTTGATATGGCGGCAAGAGCTGCACCTGCAGGTGTCAAGGTAAACTTTACGATGGAAGTTAAAGCTATCGGACATCTGAAAGACAGGATTATCCTGAATTCAGAAGAAGATTATCGCGATCCGAAAAATATCTCAGTAGATGTGTATCCAACCGCTGAAGCGGAGTTGGTACACACTTTAGGTAATGATCTTGATCCGCTCATTAAAGGACATCGTATTCGCGTGCAGGGCACCATTAAGAGAGTAACGGTTTGGTTTTTTGAGAAAGGCGTTAAAACTGACAAGTATTATTACCAAACACATATTTTGGTAAAAAATGCAGATCAGATTAAAGAAATAAAATAAGATAATATAAGAATTACCCGCTGATTTGAGACGTTACATTAGCGTTTCAAATAGCCGAATTTTTTCTAAAATAGCTCCTGTACTTCACACACTTTTCGTTCGTATTTGTTGTCTTATTCGACGCAAGAAATCAAGTTAATTGTCATGATGTGTGAAGTCTTTAAAAAAGCTAAAAGAACAGTCTCAAACTGGTTTGTGCACCATCAACCAATATACAACAAGCAACTCGCCAAATGCCGGGAATCCCAACGCAGTCCGGATTTTTTCAAATAATCAGCAGCGGTCTGGTAATGCCAGATTGTTGCTTGCTGCCAGCGCTGCCATGTTGCGCATTTTTAACTGCAACCAAACTACGGGTAATCAGCAAACCGCTGCCAGAACATACAGCGCTAGTGACCAGATCATCCCGCTGGAACTGAGCGGAAAACCTGCAAGCCGTATCATCCAAAAACCAGAAAGTGGCTGGATAATCACCGCAGGTGTCGTGAACCACCAATCAGCGCGCACAACCCATTGCGTCACCAAGGCGATTGCCTGAACATTGCCGCTGCGATTGATAAAAAACAGGTAGAACGCGGTACCAAATTCAGTACCAAACATCAAGGTCGCAGACAGGATATGCAGCGTTTTTATGGCGAGATAGTCCATCTTATTTTTTCGTTTTTGTATTTTTTGTTGATATGGCGTTGACGGCATGCGAATTCGTTACGCGCCACATGATGAACATGATGAGCATCATGATCAGTAAGGGTAGTTTTTTGTTTTCAAACGCTGTTACTGCAAATCGTCTTCGGCAGCACCTTTGCTGCGCCAGTACCCGGTCGTGGCATCTGCGTGGCTACCCAAAGCAGAAACCTGAATAACCTGATCGATACCAAGCCGCTCGCATGCAGCAAACAAGGCGACGGCGCAGCCCGGTGCAGCACATCAAAATCACCAGCTTTGACTTCGCGAATAATTCCCACACAATTGATGACAACATCAATATTTTTTAAATGCGGCAACCAGGCTTGTTCTGTCGTCATGCCGACAAAATCAATCTCACGCCATTGGGAGCTTGTGGCCGACTTTGCAGATTTTTGGTTAACGGGCGTCGCAGTTGGTTTGTTGCGGCTTGCCGCAATCACCTTGTATCCACTTTGGAGCAAGGCCACCGCTACGTTGCTGCCTATCAGACCGGTCGCACCTAATACAAGTATGTTCATCTCTGATCCTTCTTCTTTTAGCCCCACTTTTATAATTGCAATGAATTAGCTCATTAGCTGGATGCGATTGAAAAATGCGCCGCTGACTTCGTACTTTGCATCGTCCACGCTGCCAACATATCTCGGACACCCCAGCCAAATACGCCGATGCTCATCAGACTTAATAACCATGAGGTAACGCCGTAGTGGACGTAATGCATCTGATCTGGCAATGTCGCCCAAGTCAATAAAACCGGAATCAGCAAGGAGCAATAAGCGCCACCGCCCATGCTCAGCGCCAGATGCATGACGCGCTCGGTGGCAGATAATGTGCGTGTGCGATCTTCTTCTACAAAATCCCAGGCGGTGAGCAAGACCTCAATCACCAGCACTGCTGCAAGAAGCCAGGCCCAGCTACCGTGCCATTCAAACCAGGCAAGTCCGGCAAAGACCACGGCATATAAAACCTCACGCACGCCGTGGATGGCTTGCTCCAGAATGGCGCTAGGTCGTTGCGGCAAGCCTTCTCGCCACTCGTGATTGATCAGTACATCCAATGCGCCTAAGACACCTTGCGCCACTAAAATCCAAAGAATGCTATTCATGATGCAGCCTTGGTCAATGTGGTTTGATCTTCGCGCCATAGCCAGATCAGCGGAGGCAACATCATGACTACCGCGAACAGGTCAACCCAGACATGGTTCCAGCAATCGGCTTGTAATGAGATCAGCATGTCTTGCGGTGCCCACACGACGATCCCGATAATGAGAGCTTTCCAGGCGAAGCTGCTACGTTGCTGGTCGCCAAAATAGACCAGTGCGCCCATCCAGATCGCGGTGGATTGCACCGTCGGCCCAAATAGCGATATCCACCAAACCTGCTGGGCACGTACTGTCGCGGCGCCCGATGTAGTCAAGGTATGTAAACTATTCCAGGCATCGCCCCAGAAGGCGAGTTCTATCCCGTGATGGTAATTATTGAAAATTGATGCATTGGCGATCCAGGGTAACAAAGCACCGACCAATAAATGCATCGCGGCAGCGGCGTACATCCACCTGACCAGCCATATTCTTTTTGTGTTTTTTGGTATGGAACTCATTTTATATCTCTAATTTCTGTATAGACAGAAATAACTGGTGAAAAAAAGGCGAAAAAAAGCGGAAATAAGGCGCCGATTACAGAAACGGATTCTCTCTGCGACATACGCCCTCATTACAAGCGGGTATTTTGTATCCCAATAAGGCAGACATCCGATAACGGTTACGGGCAAAACTGCGATATAGGCTAGACAGTGCAGGGCGCAGCAAGCGTATGCGCAAAGGTGCAACCATCCATGCACGGCCTACCAAGGTATAAGCGACCAGCATACTGTCTAGCCCAACCAACAGCTCACCTTGATCTGTCAGACTATGCAATTCCTGACCGAGTGCTTCCATGGTCACACCCAAAAAATCAGATGAGAAATCACCGGCGGCGATATCGGCAAACTCCAGATTGCCCGCGCTATCCCAAGTTTTTAATCTATGCATTTCTGCTGCGCAGAAAGGGCAATTACCATCGAAATACAGCGTTAGTTTTGGGGTACTTATGGCGCTCATTTTAGTAACTCCTTGAGTCAAAATTGTTTAGGATGTTTTTACTTGCGCATGTTTTTTTACGATAATGCTTGAGCAATCAATCATTACTGATCAGGCGCGCCACCTTGCCACCCATTTTTAAAAATCTCTTCAAGGTTGCCGGTGGTAGGTGCTTATAGTCTTCATAGGTAGCCGTCAGCATTTCCAAAAAAGCCAGCACTTGCTCCATTTTGGCTTTAGTCGCCGCTTCTAATCCTGGATCGTTTTCCGCTTCCAAAGCGCATTCCCGCAATACAGTCAGGGTAGGATCAATCTCGCGGCGTTTACGCTCTTCGCTAATGACACGGAAGATTTCCCACACGTCTTGCAAGGCCACAAAATGATCGCGGCGGTCGTCCAGCACATGAGTAATTTTTACCAGCCCCCAGCTTTGTAATTCTTTCAGGCTATTGCTGACATTAGAGCGGGCGACATTCAGCGTATCGGCAATATCCTCGGCTGGTAGTGGCTTATTGCTGAGGAAAAGCAGTGCGTGGATTTGTGCCACAGTACGATTGACACCCCAGCGTGTACCCATTTCACCCCAATGAAGGATGTACTTTTGCATAGTCGGTGTCAGTTGCATGGCATTTCCTTAATTTCTGTCGTTACAGAAATAATAGAAGTATTTTGAGGTCAAGTCAAAGCTTATCTTTGGTCTTTTTATTTTTGCCTAGATGTTTAGTGCTGAAGGCTTTATCCAAGCGACGGGGATCTTTGGGCTTAATACGTTAACCAGCGATTAGTAGTAATGTTGAATTACTCGGTAGGGGTATATTTAGACTGTCCATATAATGATTGGGCGATAAGGCATATTTCTATAAAAATATGGGGAGTATGCATATGACGCATAGCCTGAGTATCTAATCCAGTGATGCGTCTTTCGATCTCTGGAAATGCTGATTCGGAGGCTCTAAAAATTTTATCAGCACTGTAAATTTCGTTGATAGAATCAAAACCATCTGAGATACCAATTTCACTGACTAGCTAGGTATATTGTTGTTGAGTCTGACAGAGTAAAACGGCACCTTATTCGGTTTTCCAGCCCCGACAAACCGACGATATATTTCCCCTGTTTCCATTACATACTGAAGATGAATAAACATACATCGTCCAATATATGAGCGCAGCACTCACCGCCGACGATCTACTCCTGCGCGCTCCTGTGTGGGAGGCGCTTTCGGATTTTTGGCTTGATACAGAACTCCAGGATTTTCAATTTGACCATATTGCTCGCGTCATCGCTGCTTCGCCCTATTCGATTGAAGAGGTGATTGCTATTCATAACTATGAAGTTGCTCCCGCTGTTTCTGCAAACTTGGGAAGCATTGCCGGAGAATGGTCAGGGTTTGACAGCGAATGGTTGAATTCCAGATGCATACATTTTGCTTCACGCCGACAGTCGATTTGGTTTAAATCCAGAATTGCGCTGCAACTCCAGTTCCAATGGATCTTTACCGTGCGACGTTGGAGGCGGCTTATTCCGCAGATTCAATCAATTCGTCGTGTCGAAGCGAACTCGACACAGTTAACAAATAGGTGATCTAAATGGGTTTACTGATACTGCTATTTTTAGCTGTTATTTATGTGTTATTGGTCAGTCTGTTGATTAGCTACATTAAGCCGTGGTGGTTGCGACCGTTTGTCGCAATAATATTTATCGCGATCCCGACGGCAGACGCAGTCTATGGACGATATCGTCTTCATCAGATGTGCGATGCAGAAGGGGGATTAAGAATTTTTAGAGTAGTCGAAAATGTGCCTGGATTTTACGATCCAACATCATCACCTTCAGAAGAGAATGTTCGAAAATATGGGTATAGGTTTAGCGAGGGACTTGGAGCAGATAAAAAAATAGCGCGATTGAGCTTAGGTTCAGATGGCGCGATTGAGACCGAGATTGGTGATAAACCCGTTAGCAAGTATATCTATCAGTCACAACTCGGAGATTTAAACGGCAAGTACTCAAGAGTCGAACAAAGAATTGTTGTCATCGAAACAGGCGAAATTCTTAGCCGAGCTGTAAATATCAATTTTGAAGGCGGTTGGGTTGAGCGATTGTTAGCAGCCTTATACGACGCACGTGGCTCAGCGGGAAACTGCGGATCAACTATTACTTCAGATCTTTTTACCAACACACTTAAACCAATTAAACCAACAAAATAAATATTAAAAGATGACCGCTTATTTTCAATCACATCTAAAAAGGGTCACTTAAATGGGCTTACTGATATTGCTATTTTTAGCCGTTATTTATGTGTTACTGGCCAGTCTGTTGATTAGTTATATCAAACCGTGGTGGTTGAGACCGTTTGTCGCAATCATATTTATCGCCATCCCGACAGCAGACGCAGTCTATGGGCGCTACCGTCTTCATCAGATGTGCGATGCCGAATGGGGACTGAAGATTTATCGTGTCGTTGACAATGCGCCCGGATTTTACGATCCAATAAATTCACCTACTGAAGGGTGGATAAAAAAATATGGATATAAGTATATTGAGGGTAGAGGTCCTGGAGGTCAGTTGGCTAGAATGATACTCAAAGAGGAAGGCGTCATTGATATGGAGATTGGTGGTCAGCCAATTAGTAAATACGTGTATGAGTATAAGCATGGAAACATAAACGATATTTATTATCGTTCAGAACAAACAATATATGTAAAGGCAACCAACGAAATTTTGAGTCGAGCGGTCAATATTAACTATTCCGGAGGTTGGGTAGAACGATTATTAGCAGCCATCTATGGAGAGAGAGGATCAGCTGAAAATTGCGGAAAAGACGTAGGTATAGAAATCTTTACTAAAACACTGAATCCAATCCGATCAAGTGCAAACCAAAATAACTGACCTTTTCCCGCGCTCCAATTGTTCTTCAAATGTACAACCCTCTTTTGTAGTAAGTACAGCATGCGCTTATTAATTTAACGCGCGCCCTTGTGATCTTTTTGTCCGTCATTTTTATGGCGTCCTGCAACTTCGGTTTGTTCTGCTTTTTGCTTTTGGTTTTTTGCGGCTTCCATATCGGAAGGATGTGATTTGCCATTGTGTTGATGTTGGCTCGGAGCTTTTGTTTGCGGTTTCATTACTTGTTCCTTTGCTGGATGAAGATGGTTTGAGGACGGGTTGTCCTTTGCCACCGTTTTTTGTGATGACCGGCATGAGTCTGAATTAAACTGGTCATCACATGTTGCTCAACGACTCTGATATCAAGCGTTACTCATATCGTTCGCGCTGGGTTTGAAATGTTGTGGGCTGATGCGGAATTTTGCGCGCCTGTCGCCCATATAGGCACGTAAATCTTTGATGCTGACGTTAGAGATTTCATGCATACGGATCAACAGTGAAGCACCGACTGGTAGTCTTCGATGGCGGATTTTGCTGATTACCGGCGGTGCAACTTCTAACGCTCTCGACAGCGCGGCATCGTTTTTGAAGTGCAACTGGGTGATTAACGTATCCAATAAATTATCTGGATCATAGGTAAATTCCTTTGTCTTTAAGTCTAATAGATTACTCATCTAGTTCCTCCGTTGGTTGAGCCTGCGTTAGTGTGCATTTCTGCCTGGATGTCTACGGTGTTGTGCTTGTTCAACATGGATAGTCATCAACCTGTCTTGCCGATGATCTGACGAGACTCTTTATGGTGGTGAAACAGAGTCCATCTGTCATCTATCCGACGTTACTAAAATTCCTTCTGATCGAGTGAGTCGCGTTATTACAAAGCCTTGCAATACCTGGGTATTGCGATGTTTTGTGCTTCACGCGGCATCTGGATTTGAAGGATTTTTAGAACCGTCTAGTTGTCTTATAGACCTTAATTTTTACAGGCTCCGTGCGATATCACACATAACTGAGATTTTTATTTCGCGCTGGACATTGAGCTGCGGCACAAAAAATTTCCCTAGGGAATATTTTTGAGGTGAGGAAGGCACAGGCGAAAAAAATGCCCCGAAGGGCATTCAATGTTTTTTGCTGTAACTTTGTACTGGCAGACAGGAAGAGAGTCACTGCCCCGGATTAGACATTTCTGCATGAATCGCATTGATTTTGGTGATGACCTCATCCGACAAACGCAGTTCAAACGCATCGATATTTTCCTTGAGCTGCGTCAAATTCGTGGCGCCGATAATGGTGCTGGCGACGAACCAGCGTGAGTAGCACCATGCTAACGCGAGTTGAGCAGGTGTCATGCCGTTGGCGCGGGCGAGTTCTGCGTAGCGACGACTGGCTTCGAATACGGTCGGGCGCATGTAGCGTGGGCTCCAGGTTGCCGGGAAGCGGGTTAGGCGACCTGTTGCATTGGCATCTTCGTTATATTTGTTGGTGAGCTGACCGAAGGCGAGCGGGCTGTAGGCTAGCAGACCGACGTTTTCGCGGAAGCAGGTTTCATCCAGTCCTTGCTCAAACCCGCGATTGACTAGGTTGTAGGCATTTTGGATAGAGACAATGCGGTTGGCGGATTGTTTATCGGCTTCTTTGATAAACTCACTGACGCCCCAAGATGTTTCATTCGAGACGCCGATCTGGCGCAGTTTGCCGTCTTTGATCAGATCATTGAGCGCGCCCAGCGTATCGGCGATGGCTGCCGAAGGACGTTCTAGCTTTGGGTCAAAAGACTTTTGGCCGAAGATCGGTGCGTTGCGGCTAGGCCAGTGTAGTTGATACAGATCGATGTAATCCGTTTGCAAGCGTTGCAAGCTGGTCTCGACTGCGGCACGGATGTTGGCGGGTGTCAGATCGGTATCGCCATTACGTATCCAGCCAAAACCGCGTGACGGACCTGCTGCTTTAGTGGCGAGAATAATCTCTTTGCGCTTGCCGGATTTTTTGAGCCAGGTGCCGATGTAACGTTCAGTCGAACCTTGGGTTTCGGCACGCGGCATGACTGGGTACATCTCTGCGGTATCAATAAAATTAATGCCGCGTTCTAATGCGTAATCGAGCTGGCTATGTGCTTCGGCTTCGGTATTTTGTTCGCCAAAGGTCATGGTGCCAAGACAGATTTTGGACACTTGCAGATCGCTGCTGCCGAGTTGAGTTGTTTGCATAAGTTGACATCCTCAGAACGAAAAATTCAGAATGAAAAAAGAGATTAAGGTGCTTTCTCAACCTGAGCTAAAGTTGAGCCAAGGTTGAAATAAGCATGACTTTAGCGTGATTTTGAATTTGCTTTCAGTGCTGCCGCGCATTCCCTGACTAATGCTGGGCCACGATAAATTAGGCCGGAATATAGTTGTACCAGGGCGGCGCCCGCATCGATTTTTGCCTTGGCGTCCGCGCCGGAAAAAATCCCACCGACGCCGATAATCGGTAAGGCATCGCCTAATTCGGATTTGAGTGCGCGGATCACTTTATTCGATAATTCAAATACTGGTTCGCCAGATAATCCGCCTGCCTCTTCAGCATGTTCTAGGCCTTTTACCGCGTCGCGGGTGATGGTGGTGTTGGTGGCGATGACGCCATCAATTTTGTGGCGCAGCAGGGCTTGGGCGATATTTTTGATTTGCTCGCTGTCCATATCCGGCGCGATTTTTAATGCCAGCGGCACATAGCGCTTGTAATGATCGGCAAGTTTTTGTTGCGCTTCTTTGAGCTGCGCCAATAAGGCGTCGACTTCGCTGGCACCTTGCAACTGGCGTAGATTTTTTGTGTTGGGCGATGAGATGTTGACCGTCACATAGCTGGCATAGGGATAGACTTTTTCTAGGCAAAGTAGATAGTCTTCTGCTGCGCGTTCGATCGGGGTATCGGCATTTTTACCGATGTTAAGTCCGAGCACACCTTGCTTGTCCTGATAAAACTGCGATGCCTGCACATTGCTGATAAACGCGTCCACGCCGCCATTATTAAAACCCATACGGTTGATGATGGCATTGGCTTTTGGCAGGCGAAACATGCGTGGCTTCGGGTTGCCAGCCTGGGCGCGTGGCGTGACGGTACCGATTTCAATCGAGCCAAATCCTAGCCCGGCCAACCCATCGATATACGCGCCATCTTTGTCCAGACCCGCCGCAAGTCCAACGGGGTTGGGGAACTGGATGCCCATGACGGTACGCGCATCATTGGCGGGTTTGGCGATTAGTTTGGTCAGACCCAGGGTGGCAGAGCGTCGTAAGGCCGGCAAGGTGAGGTTGTGCGCTTGCTCCGCATCCATCGCAAACAGGACAGGGCGAGCCAAGGCGTAGAGTAATTTATCAGGCATAATTTTATTGTTTTTGGGGGAGTATTAGCACAAAATGGTTTGATTGTCCAGAGAATCATTGGACGTTAAAAAATACACGGGTGAGTATATGTTTCTGTCAAGGCTTATAAAAATTTGTCTCGGCGAGATGCTGTAAGGCAGCCGGGGTGATGTTGGGTAAGTCCCATCATAAAGCTTTCCACTCACCTTGTATCAAGCCGTCTAGCGGTTTGAAATTGGTCTTGTAAGCCATCTTAGGACTGGCGGCAATCCAGTAGCCCAGATACAGATAAGGCAAATTCAATTCTATGCATTGCTGAATTTGCCACAGCACATTGTAGGTGCCGTAAGACGCATTGCTGTCATCCGGATCATAAAAGGTATAGACCGACGACAAGCCGTCACTCAGGATATCGATGATGCTGACCATACGCAGCACATCTTGCTCGTCGCGAAACTCGACCAACCGAGTGTTGACACGACTTTGCAGTAAAAACTGCGCATATTGGTCACGACTATCCTGATCCATTCCGCCGCCGGCATGCCGCTGATTTTGGTAGCGATGGTAGAGCTCATAATGCTCGTGCGAATAGGTCAATGAGGCGACCCGGGCGACCAGTTTGCCATGCTTGCTGTTAGCGCGACGCTGACTACGATTGACGCTAAATTCATTGACGCGGACGCGTACCGGCGTACATGCCTGGCAGTTGTCACAATGCGGGCGATAAATAAATATGCCACTACGGCGGAAACCGTTTTTAATCAGTTCTGAATACGTATCGGCATTGATGAGATGTGCCGGGGTCGCGACTTGCGAGCGCGCCTGCAAGCCATCCAGATAACTGCATGGATAGGGCGCTGTCGCAAAAAACTGTATGCTAGAAAAAGGTAATTCGTTCAGCTGTGTCACGGCATTTTTACCATTACGTTTTTGATCAGATCATTTCAAGCTTATTTGGTAAATAACTTTTCAGTCGTCCAATCCAGGATGGGCGGCATTGCTATTGCTTGTTGCAAGTGAAGAATAAATTCGCTGCGAGAGATCGGTTTGGCGCCCAAAGACGCTAAATGCGCAGTCTGTTGCTGGCAGTCTATCATTTTCACATCGTTTTTACGTAAGAAAAATACCAGGTGCGCCAGAGCGATTTTAGAGGCATCGGTGATCCGTGCAAACATCGACTCACCATAGAACATACGACCGATGCACACACCATATGCACCGCCGACCAGTTGCCCGTCTAGCCAGACCTCGGTCGAATGGGCAAAGCCTTGCTGATGCAATCCGACATAGCCGGCGATGATGTCTTCTGATATCCAGGTACCGGTTGAGATGCCATCGCCATCTCTGCGTGGACCGGCACATGCCCGCATAACTTCCTCGAATGCGCTGTCGAAGCGGATTTCCCAGCGCGGATCTTTGGCGATTTTTTTAAGCGTCTTTTTTAGGCTGTCAGACAATTTAAAATCGCTGACTTTTAAGACCATGCGCGGATCAGTTGACCACCATAAAATAGGCTGACCTTCAGAAAACCAGGGGAAGATGCCGTGCTGGTAAGCGTTGAGCAAACGTTCTGGCGATAAATCTGCACCGGCCGCCAGTAAACCAGCTGCGCCATCAATCTCTAGCAACGCGGTTTCTATTTCCGGAAAAGGGGTGTCAGTATCTAGCCAAGGGATCATGCTGCTTGTTTGCTGTGATTTGCTTTAGTCATGCTGGTAGCTTACGGAGAGTTTCGCGCGATTCTAAGGCTTTTAACATCATTAATAGTACGGTACCAATCGACAGGGCGCCAGCCGCCAGATATAAACCCGATGCGTAGCTACCTTGATGTAGTGCGAACCAAGCGGTAATGATAGGCGCGATGATTTGTGCCACGCCATAAGATATCGTCATTTTCCCCATCATTTTTGCCGGACGCGTTGGATAGTAACGTCCCGCCATCGTCAATACCAGACTTACCATCCCGATAAAAGTACCGCCAAACAGCAATGCCCCCACGACCGATGCAGCGAGTCCACCCACCATCACTGGCAACAAAATACCGATGATTTGCAATGCCGCCGCCAGGATCAGCGCATTCAGATCACCGGTCCGGCGCGCCATCAAATCCCACAGTATGCAGGCGGGCGTGGCCGCAAGACCAATCACCAAAAATATCATGGTTCCTTTACCCGCCAGCCCGGGCAAGTGGTCAACAATGGCGACGATAAACGTCGCACTGACAACGTAACCGACACCAGTGCAAAAATAAGCCGCCATGAATAATTTTAAAAATAAGCTGCTGGGCGGGTGGTCTTCCATCTTTTGGCCAGAATTGGTCAAGCTGCTGCTATCCGGCGCGGGCAGCCAGCGTAATGCAGGGACTAGCAAAAGGCATCCGATCATAGCAAAAGCAAACCATTGTTCGCGCCAGTCTAGCCAGTGACTCATTACGGCGACTGCCGCCGCGCAGCCAGCAATACCAATTCCAAGACCAGAAAAATGTATGCCCAGTTCGCTACGATGATTGTGGCGGATCAGCCAGTTTAAAATCAGCCCTGTCCCTAGCAACATGCTGGCGGCGCTACATAAACCTGCCACATAGCGAGAAATTGCCCAAACGGCAAAATGATCGCTCAGCCCCATCAGGATCGTACTGAGCACGGCAAACACCATGCCGATCCGGTACAGCCGGTCTTTCAGCCGCAAGTCACTGATTTGCGAAGCGATTAAAGCGCCGCTTAGGTAGCCGGCGTAGTTGAGTGCCGCCAGCCAGCCGGCTTCAGATACCCCGAGTCCGGCTTGCTTTTGCATGATGGGTAGCAAAGGTGTGTAGGCAAAGCGTGCCACGCCAACCGCTAAGATCAAACTGAAAATACCAGCGCTGAGTACCTTAAGACGTTCCGCCTGTTGCTGCATGGTTTGCCTATGTTGGGTGATGCTACGAATGCTTGATATGTCGAGCAATGCATGGGTGCATGCATTGCGCGTTGCCTTGAATAGTAAAAGTGAAATTATTATTTACTTAGAAAGTTTAAGTGATGAATTGTTTTGATCTGGATCGGCTATCACCAAAGCAGATTTTTGTGAGTTTAGCTTTTAATTGTTGGACATTGTCAGTCGCTGCGCATAGGTTTGAAAATGTCATGCTCATGCAACGTATATTGGCCGCCTGACTTGAGCTTGGCAAAATCCTCAAAGAAGAACTTGAGCGTATGGCTTACAGTGGGGAAGGCGATGTCTTTCCAGGGAATATCTTTTTCTGCAAACAGAGCGACTTCCAAGCTTTCTACACCTGCCAAATAGTCCAAATCTAATAGTGTCGCCCGATAAAACAAGTGCACTTGATGCACATGCGGCACGTTGAGGATTGAAAACAATTCATGCAATTGAATATGTGCACCAGCTTCTTCTACAGTCTCCCGCTGCGCAGCCTGGGAGGTAGTCTCATTATTTTCCATAAAACCTGCAGGCAAGGTCCAGTAGCCATGACGAGGTTCGATGGCTCTTTTGCATAGCAGGATTTTGATTTCACCGTCTTGCTCCCAGACTGGAATGGAGCCAACGACCATTTTCGGATTTTGATAATGGATTGTTCCGCAAGCAGGACAGACAAAGCGTTCACGCGTGTCGTCAGCAGGAATCTGGATTACAACAGGGGTGGCGCATTCGGAGCAAAATTTCATGGCACAGAAATATAAAAGAATGGACGATGGGATGATGTTGATAACCAATTTTTAAGGAGTGTATCACCGTCAGTCACGATGTTCTTCATTCATAAAATTGAAACAGAAAGTGGCAAATTTTGTCTACACCTGAATTGCGTGAAAATGGTTTTAAAGTGCTGGCAACATCGACGATGCTCTTATAAATCCAAGATAGGCATTGCGGACAAGGGCAAAATCGGATATAGTGTTGTTCTCAGACGCGGGGTGGAGCAGTCTGGCAGCTCGTCGGGCTCATAACCCGAAGGTCGTAGGTTCAAATCCTGCCCCCGCAACCAATAAAATCAAAGGCTTACAGAATTGCTGTAAGCCTTTTTGCATTTAAAACGATTTATTGCTGCAATTTTGCTGCACTTCCGTTTGAAATGCCGGTGTCTATACCCTGTTCCTCAACCTCAATTGGAGCAGAAGTATGGCAACGATCAATAAACGCGGTCCGTATCAATATCAAGCCATTGTCCGGTGCAAAGGCTATCCTACCCAAACACGCACTTTAGAAACCATCAAAGCAGCCAACGACTGGGCCAGAGATGTCGAGGCAAAAATGCGACGTGGTGAGTTTAGCGACCGTTCAACCGCAGAAAGTACGACTCTCGGCGATGCACTAGAACGCTATCGCTTGGAAGTAACGCCCGCTAAGCGCGGTCATGTCAAAGAAAATTACCGTCTTTTGCAGTTGATGCGACACCCTCTGGCTTTACGTCCACTCGCCAGCCTACAAAATGTCGACTTTTCCACTTACCGTGACCAGCGACTAAAAGAAGTCGCTCCGAAGACAGTACAACTAGAACTTTCCGTATTCTCTGCTTTACTCAATACAGCCCGCCGTGACTGGTCAATTTCGGTCGCCAACACGATTACTGATATCCGTAAACCAAAACTCCCCAGAGGCCGCTCCCGGCGTCTGGTTGGCGATGAGGAGAAGCGCCTGTTTGATACTGCTAGTAAGAGGGAATCATCTGACCTAAGTTTATTAATCGTACTTGCTATCGAAACTGGTATGCGTTGCGGAGAAATGGTGTCCTTAACTTGGGATCAAATCGACCTAGCTCATCATTTTATTCATTTGGATATGACAAAGAATGGGACTGCTCGGGATGTGCCTTTGTCAGTCACTGCAGAATCTGCTCTGCGTAGTGCCCAGCAACATCCACATGGCCGATTGACGGGATTCCAGGCAACGGATGGCGTTACTGCAGCATTTAGTCGACTTTGCCGACATGCTGACATAACCAATTTACGTTTTCATGACCTACGCCATGAAGCAGCGTCCAGATGGGCAAAAGTATTACCCGCAGCAACATTGGCAAAAATCTTTGGCTGGAAAACCTTGCAAATGGCGATGCGCTATTACAACCCTACTGCGGCTGAGTTAGTAGCAGCTATCCGTCAAAAGACAATACATTAGCTTTCTTCTTTTTAGGATAAGTACCGAAGAGAGATTCAAACTTTTCTCATTGAGAAAACAAAACCAAGCCAATGAATATTGGCTTGGTTAGTTGAAATAATCAGGCAACCAACATCTGTAGTTCTGCCAGCGACTCAAATTGATCAGGCTTAAGTTCAGCGCGGTCGATTGACGTAGCACGTATTTCTACCGCTTTCCCGTTCTGTAATGACACCACGCGCTCCGCACTGGCAATTGTCTCTGGTCGATGTGCAACCATAATGCGAGTCAAGTTCAGCGTACCCAATGCCTGATTGACCTTTTGCTCATTCTGCACATCCAGATGGCTCGTGGCTTCATCTAATGCCAGAATCTTGGGTTGTTTGTACAAGGCACGCGCTAGCAAGACTCGCTGCTTTTGCCCTCCTGACAAACTACTACCCATGTCCCCAACCAAGGTCTGATAACCCATCGGCATGGCCGCAATATCCTCATGAATTGCCGCCTGTCTAGCACAGTGCTCGACCTGTTCTTGCTTGGTATGTGCATCAAAAAAACTGATGTTGTCCTGAATCGAGCCGGCCATCAATACATCATCTTGCATCACAGTACCAATTAGCTTGCGATAGGCATTTATACCTAATTGCTTAGTCGGAATATTATCAATCAAGACTTCACCCTCAGTGGGTTTAAGCAAATCTAGAATGATTTTGCATAAAGTCGTTTTGCCACAACCGCTAGGGCCAACCAGAGCAATGCTTTGTCCTGCAGGAATGGTCAGATTAATCCCGTCTAACACCCAAGGCTCCCCCTCGGCATAACGAAATTTCAGGTTTTTAAGTGTAATCGTTGGCTGTATGCGAGACATATCGGTTTCTTGTACGGTATCGATTTCAGCTTCTTCCAAGACGATATCGGCTAAGCGCTCGCTATGCAGTCCTAGCATTTTTAGGTTGACTACCAAGTCAATGACGTTAAAGAAACGACCTGAGAAGGTGCTGGCGTAACTAGAAAAAGCCATTAGCATCCCAACCGTCAAGACGTTCTGCATGACCTGTCCAGCGCCGATATAAAACAAAGCCAGACTTTGAATACCAAATAAGGTGGTATTAGAAATCTTAAACAAGATCGACATCTTCTGCGTCTTGATATCGCGGTTTTGTACATCCATTTTAAGATTAAGCCAGCGGGCACGACGCTCTTCTTCCCGTCCAAATAATTTCAGCGGCGAGATCGCACGGATAGTTTCTAAAAAATGGCTACTCTCTTTGGAGGACAAGACCAAACGTTCTTGCGAAGCCTCGCGAAATGGTTGATAAAACACCCAGCGTAATACGGCATACACCAAGACAGTGACAATTACCAAGGCAGATAACTTCACGCTATATAACAACATCATGCCGAGTGCCAGCAAGGCCATCAGACCGTCTAAGGCACTCTCCACAAACAAACTCGTCAACGTACTCTGGATCGCCCCAATACTGCCAAAGCGAGAGACCACGTCACCCAGATGACGCTTCTCAAAAAAAGAGACCGGTAAATGCGTCAGATGCGCAAAAACTCGAGCACTCCATTGAAAACTGATATCCATACTCCAGCGCATCAAGAACCAACTACGCGCCAGACTGATCGCGGTTTGAGTCACCATCAGTAAAGCAAAGCCAATGACCAGCACCGTCAGTAACTCGCGGTCGCCACTGACAATGACTTCATCCACCACAAATTGATTAAACAACGGGGAGGTAATCGCAAAGATTTCTAACGCCAACGCTAGTACCATGACTTGCACAATGGCGCGACGCAGGCCAACGATGTGTCCGGTTAAATCTCGGATAGCAATCTTTTTACGCTCGTCTTTGGGCTTAAAGCTCGCACTTGGAGACAATTCACAAGCAACACCAGTAAAGTGTGCCGACGCCTCTTGCAAAGCAACACGACGCTCACCTACTGCGGGGTCAAGCAAAATCAAAGTCACTTTGCCTTGCCAATTTTTAGTAATCTTTTTTAAGACCACAAAGTGATTTAAGTTCCAATGCAAAATACATGGCAAAGCTAACTGATCTAACTCTTCCAATTCCAAGCGCAATGGTCGTGCGGACAATTGCATTGCCGACGCATGGCGCATTAATTGAGCTAACGTCGCTCCTTTAAGACTGATCGAGAATTGACGACGTAAATCCGCGAGATCAGTGTGGTAGCCGTAATGGCTTGCGACCATGGCTAAGCAAGCTAAACCGCATTCGCTCGATTCTGTTTGGAGGAGAGATTTCATCAAGTAAGATAATTAAATGAGCAATTCATTTTTTCGACACTTTCAAGCAATGTCAAGTGAGCTACGATTTAGTTCTTAATTTATATAACTAAATGAGGTTCTTGCAAAACGAAACACCGGAGAGTAATTTTATTGCGAGAAGCGCAAAATAGATGAGAAAGGAGCGGC
>NZ_JASJXN010000016.1:0-110265 GCF_035018705.1 Undibacterium sp. RTI2.2
CAAACAAGAAAACCAATCGCAACAGTGGCCACACCCATGCTCGACTTTACTGGTTTGGGTATTTTGCAAGAAGCTCAATAAAGAAGACATCGCAGAATTAGGGATGAAAGTCGGTGATTGGGTTGATCTGGAAAGCTTGTGTGACGACAAAATTCAGCGTCAGGCAAAACGTTTCATGCTCGTAGAATACAATATCCCACGTGGTTGCCTTGCCGCTTATTTCCCTGAAACTAATAATCTAATACCGTTATCCAGTTTTGCGGACTTCGCTCGGACACCGACTTCTAAATCGATCCCAGTGGTATTGACGCCGCATACAGCTAGTCAAAATTCATCTGAGAGCAAGGCAGTAAGCAAGCCGCAGATGGCATCGGATGCGGTAAGTCACGTTTGATGAGTAATGATTTAAATGATGCTTCGCTCGCTGTTTCTATTGATCTGATCGAAGCCTTATTACTAGAGTTAGCTGCACAGAGCGAGCCAGTGTCACTGGCTCGTTTGAGTAAGCGTCTACGTGTGCGCCAAAGTAGCTTATTGCGTTGTATCGCTTATTTAGGTGACCAGGTCATAGGTACGCAAGCTGGCCCAGGTTTAGTTCAGGTTCAGCAAATCGATGACCGTACTCTCTGCTCTTTGACCGAAAAAGGTCGTATGGCTTGTGCGCAGCAGGAATAAACTAGACATAAAAGTATGAGCCAAGAAATTGAGCATGCCTATCGCGAAATGTCGGTCTTGCGCCATAGCGCAAATCAGAACGATAGTCCTGTGTTACCTACGCCGGACCAGTTGGCAGAGGAAATTCCCATCGCCTTAGTCTTCAACGGCATCTCACATGCGGTGATGATGGCTACACCCTTGGACCTGGAAGACTTTGCTGTCGGTTTCAGCCTGGCCGAACAAATCATTGATCACGCCAGTCAAATTTACGATATCGAATGCATTAATAATGACGCGGTAGGTCAATCGGCAAATACTGTTGGCGTAGAAGTGCGAATTACCATCGCCAGTGAATGCTTTGTCCGTCTTAAAGATAAACGGCGCAGCCTGATTGGCAAGACTGGCTGTGGCGTATGTGGTTTAGAAAGTCTGAATGCGCTCGATCTTAATATACCGACCCTTATACCTGCCATTATGCTTGGCAATGCGTCTGCCAGCAACGGCGATATTCAACCGGAAACTCGTTTAGATAAGCAAGCTTTGCTGAAGGCTTTCGACTCACTAAAAAGTAAGCAACCCATCAATGCCATCACCGGTGCCATGCATGCTGCCGCCTGGGTAGACATGGCGGGGACCATACAAATGGTAAGAGAGGATGTCGGGCGCCACAATGCCTTAGACAAACTGGTTGGCGCATTAGCGATTGATTCCAAATCCAATCTCAGCACTAAAAGTAAGTCGATCCAGCTCCCTGGTTTTGCCATCATGAGTAGTCGTGCCAGTTATGAATTAGTGCAAAAATCTGCACGCGCCAATATCGCTATTCTCGCCACAATTTCTGCTCCAACAGCATTGGCAGTGCGGCTCGCTGAGCAGGCCGGGATGTGTCTTATAGGATTCGTCAGGCAGAAAAATTTTGTCGTGTATTCGCATCCCGAAAGATTGTTACTGATCGATAATGCCGAATAAATAGCAATCACATGGCAGTTTTGACCAAATTTGCGCAGGTTTTTGAGTGTTAAGAACGATATAATAGAGAGAATATTTGTCTAAGGGCATTCTAAAGGCGTTTCGCTGATTGCTCTTAGCACACGCTCTTGGTACATTTTCTGCGACATTCTCAGCTATCCATCAAATTACATTCAAATTCCTCCAACTTAGTCTCTTAAAATCAATTATTTATGCAATACGCCTCAACTCGCGGACATGCCGCAAGCCCCCATTTTTCTGAAATCCTGTTAGGCGGTCTGGCTCCTGATGGCGGTCTATATCTGCCTAAAAGCTATCCGCAAGTCACTAGCGATGAACTCAATGCTTGGCGCGAGTTGTCTTACGCTGATCTGGCATTTGCCGTACTCAAAAAATTTGCCACTGATATTCCAGAGGATGATCTCAAAGCGATTACCGACAAAACGTATACTGCCGATGTTTACCGCAATGTCCGCGACGGCGAAGACGCCAGCCAGATCACACCTTTGCGTGTGTTGGAAGACAAGGTCGGTCGCAAACTACTGTTACAAGCCTTATCAAATGGCCCGACTCTGGCTTTTAAGGACATGGCGATGCAATTGCTGGGCAATTTGTTTGAATACACGCTGACAAAAAAAGAGGCTGAGTTAAATATTTTTGGTGCGACCTCTGGTGACACTGGCAGTGCGGCGGAATACGCGATGCGTGGCAAAAAAGGCATACGGGTTTTTATGTTATCGCCGCATAAAAAAATGAGTGCTTTTCAGACTGCGCAAATGTTCAGCCTGCAAGATCCAAATATTTTTAACATCGCTGTCGAAGGTGTTTTTGATGATTGCCAGGACATGGTTAAGGCAGTTTCTAACGATCTTGAATACAAAGTCCGTCAAAAAATCGGTACCGTCAATTCCATCAATTGGGCGCGTGTTGTTGCCCAGGTGGTGTATTACTTCCGCGGTTATTTGAGCGCCACTAGCAGTAATGATCAAAAGGTGTCGTTCACAGTCCCGTCGGGTAATTTCGGCAATATCTGCGCCGGCCACATCGCCCGTATGATGGGCTTGCCAATTGCCAAATTAGTTGTGGCAACCAATGAAAACGATGTGCTTGATGAGTTCTTCCGCACAGGCATATACCGCGTGCGTAAATCGGCAGAAACCTGGCATACCACTAGCCCGTCAATGGACATTTCCAAAGCCTCCAATTTTGAACGCTTTATTCATGATCTGTTAGACGGCGATAGTGCGCGTTTAGCAGCCTTATTCCGTAAAGTAGAAACACAAGGCGGTTTCGATTTATCCGGCAATCCGGGCAGTGATGGTGATGAATTTAAAAAGATTGCGCGCTTTGGTTTCGAGTCAGGCAAATCCGTTCATGCTGATCGCCTGACTACCATACGTCAGGTAGAAAAAAATTACGGCATCACGGTAGATACACACACCGCAGATGGCATCAAGGTCGCTCTTGAACGTATAGAGCCAGGCATCCCGATGATCGTATTAGAAACCGCCTTGCCAGCGAAGTTTAACGAGACGATACAAGAAGCGTTAGGGCGCGATGCAGAGCGTCCAGCCGGGTTCGAAAATATCGAGGCTTTGCCGCAGCGATTTGAGGTAATGACAACCGATATTGAAAAAATGAAAGCCTATATCGCAGGTCATACAGGTTTGTAGAGCCTGTTGTTTTCATCCATAAAAAATCCAGAGATATTATTCAACATCTCTGGATTTTTTTATGGGTAATTTTTGCATCCTCCAGTATATATGCGGCCTCTGGCACGATATTGGCCTAAGAGCCGCAGAATCATTGGACGATCTAAATTTGGATTTTTATTGATAAATTCTGATTCAGCTCGCAAACAAAACGCGAGTACGCTCTAGCAAACGTGCACCAAATACATTGATCAGCAAGCCACACATCACGATCAGCGCCCCCACAATTTGCAAAGGCCGCAATGCCTCACCAAGCAAAATCCAGGCGGCAGTCAAACCAATAACAGGCACCATTAAGGTCAGCGGCGCCACCATATGCGTGGGCAGACTAGACAATAAGCGCCCCCATAAGGTGTAGCCAATCAGCGTTGCTGCCAGCGCCAGATACACGATCGTCAAAGCAGAAGACAGACTCATATTGCTTAGGCTATGCGCAATCACATCGGGACCTTCAAAAATGAGCGACAGCAAGGCGAAGGGAATAATCGGGATCAAAGCACTCCACGACACCAGACTTAATACCGCGGTCGGGCCAATTTTTTTATTGATCACATTGCCGCTGGCCCAAGAGAAGGCGGCGCAGATCGTCAGCACAAAACCCAACAAACTCACCTGACTGCCAGAACTTGCAATACTAGCGCTACCAAGAAGTATCAACCCCGCACTAGCGATCAACATACCAATCAAATTGCTCGCGCGCAGCTTGTCACCAAACACGATGGCAGACAGACCGACCGTAAAAAATGCCTGCGCCTGTAGCACCAGCGAGGCTAATCCAGCAGGCATGCCAACTGCCATGGCCGAGAACAAAAAAGCAAACTGACCAAGGCTAATGGTCAAAGCGTAAGCCACCAGCAATTTAAACGGCACCTTAGGTCGTGGCAAAAATAAAATCGCAGGAAAGGCCACCAGCATAAAACGCAGTGCGCCCATCAAAAATGGCGGAATCCCTTTCAAACCAATCTTAATCACGACAAAATTCATTCCCCATAAACAGACAACAATCAATGCTGTTATTAAATGACGAGTGGTGAGGACGTTTTTAGACATGAAAATAGATCTGCATGGAGTGAATAGGAAGTCGTCTTGACCAGAGCTTACAATAAAGCCATCGATCAGTTAACGGGTCTGTGTACACGTTCTTGTGAGGCTGGATATTTGGTCAATTTATTCGCTGGTCGGATTGGTCTGGCGACCAGATTACCTCCGCAATTGGGGCAGATATTCTGGTACACCTGATCAGCACAGTTTGCACAAAATGTGCATTCAAAAGTGCAGATACGAGCCTGCTGGGAATCGGGAGGTAAATCACAATCGCAATGCTCGCAGTTAGGACGAAGTTGTAGCATGTTTTTTCTGATGGATGTGTTTATGGTGAAAGTAGAATATCACGCATAGTTCAAAAAAACTGATCATAATACTTGTCCGATCAAGCCCCGTTCATTGAACAAATTACTGAAGACTATGCGCCAGCAAATCCGAGACGAAATTTTGTCTATTTCCCCTTTCGACGCTTTGGAGCGTGATGATATTTCTCGTTGCCTGACATGGATAGACTCCGGCGTTGAATTATGCAGAGCAATAAAACCGGCCACACCTCCAATGCACCTAGTGTCTTATTTTGTCGTAATAGATGATGGGTATGTCCTGCTGGTTGACCATCGGAACGCCAAGCTATGGCTACCGCCAGGCGGCCACGTAGAACAAGGTGAACACCCTCGCGTTACGGTTGGTCGAGAATTAGAGGAGGAGCTAGGTTTTGTCGCGTCGCATCCAATTGAGGCCCCTCTATTTGTGACTATAACTGCGACTGTTGGGCTTACGGCTGGACACATAGATGCCTCGTTATGGTACGTACTTCGTGCCAGCCGGCATCAAAGCATTAAGTTTGATGAACGGGAATTTGAGGACATTTGTTGGTTTCCGTTTAACGAAGTTCCGTTTGAGCGTGCAGACCCGCATATGAAACGATTCCTGGCCAAATTGGCGATTAGCGAGAAAGTTTAGTCAAGGGCTTTCGTGATATCTTCCAATGCCGCAGCTAACCAAAAAATCATCATAAGGTCGGAAAATATTATCAATCTTGTTTGTCCGGCTGGATTGTTTTTGCGTACGCGTGACGCTATGGCTGCTCGGCAAAATTGCCTCCATGTTCCGACTTAGATCGACTGTTTTGTATGCCCATCGTCTATACGTCGCTGTTGTTTGTATTGGTTGAATAGACCGACGGTATCAACCGATACCCTGGCTATGTTTCTTTTCGGTTCCCGGAACATTCTCTCGCTTGTAAAATATCAATAATTAAACCAGAATCTATTCCACATAACCGAAAAAACATAAACCATGTTTTCCCACATCTCCATCGGCATCGCCGACTTCCCAAAAGCATTGGCGTTTTATTCTGCGTTGATGGGTGTACTGGATTTGCAATTGAAATTCTGTGATCACGACAAACCTTGGGCTGGTTGGATGTCTCCGCTTGCTGCTCGTCCTTTGTTGGTAATCGGCCGACCTTTTAATGGTGAAGTTGCTACTCCGGGTAATGGGCAGATGACTGCTTTATTGGCTTCCGACCGTGCTACAGTTGATCGTGCTTATCAAGTCGCTTTGGCGTCTGGCGGTCGTTGTGAAGGTGCTCCTGGCTTGCGGCCTGAATATCATCCCAATTACTACGGTGCCTATTTCCGTGATCCTGACGGCAATAAGCTGTGTGTTTGTTGTCATGAGCCTTTGTAGGTAGTTATAAATTGGCACCGCTCAAACACAAGGCCAGTATTAAGTAATTTCCGACATTGTTGTAGTCCGCTATTGACAGCCACGCGCATCGTCGCCTACATTAGTGGCATGTATTCCGCAAAAACTCATTCTCTACTAGCTTTATCGCACGGCGCTGGCACTCTGCTAGCGCTGCTGCTACTAGCTGCGCTACTACTAAGCGCTGCTCAGTAATTCTCCCTAGCTGTTGTTGTATCCCTCGGTGCTGCTGCACCAAATCCAAACAAAATAGTCCGACGTTGTAGAAAGCTGGCATATGCACTTTAAGTCCATACTCGTAACGCTCATCTCTGGCGATGTCATCGCTGTGATGATCTTTGCGCGTGCGCTAGCTCTGCTACCACTACCGATCGGTTACCTGGCCTAGTGTTCCGTGGCCGTCAGGTAGCCTGGTGCCACAACAGAATTTCCCCCGATTCAAGATTTTTGCTTCACCCAAATTCACCCGCATTGACCAAAATAGGACTCATCATGATGTTGACTAATCCAGCAGCAAAGTACCGCGCTTTCCCACCTGTGCAATTGACTAACCGTACCTGGCCTGACAAGGTCATTACCCATCCGCCGATTTGGATGAGTACAGATTTGCGCGATGGTAATCAGGCTTTGATCGAGCCGATGAGTCCTGAGAAAAAATTGCGATTCTTCGAGATGCTGGTGCAGATCGGTTTGAAAGAAATTGAAGTCGGCTTTCCATCCGCATCACAAACGGATTTTGATTTTGTCCGCAAGCTGATTGATGAAAATCGTATTCCCGATGATGTCACGATCATCGTATTGACCCAGTCACGTGATGAGTTAATCCGTCGTACTGTGGAGTCAGTTATCGGCGCAAAGCAGGCGATTGTGCATTTGTATAATTCCATCGCACCAGCCTTCCGCCGTATCGTTTTTGGTATGTCGCGTGAAGAGATTAAAGCCATCGCCGTCAACGGCACCAAGCTCGTTAAAGAACTGGTCGCACAACATCCAGAGACCAAATGGGGTTTTGAATATTCGCCAGAATCCTTTAGCCTCACTGAACTCGATTTCTCAAAAAATGTGTGCGATGCCGTGTCGGAGGTCTGGCAACCAACACCGTATAACAAAATGATTTTTAACTTGCCATCCACTGTTGAGTCAAGTACGCCCAATGTGTATGCCGATCAGATCGAATGGATGCATCGCAAATTGGCGCGTCGCGATTCCATCATCATCAGTGTGCATCCACACAATGATCGCGGTACGGCAGTTGCCTCGGCCGAGCTGGCTGTGATGGCGGGTGCGGATCGCGTTGAAGGCTGTTTGTTTGGTAATGGCGAGCGTACCGGCAATGTTGATTTGGTGACTTTAGCATTGAACCTTTACACCCAGGGCGTGCATCCAGGTCTCGATTTTTCTGATATTGATATGGTGCGTCAATGCGTTGAAGACTGTAATCAATTGCCGGTGCATCCACGTCATCCTTATGTCGGTGATCTGGTATTTACTGCTTTCTCTGGCTCACATCAGGATGCGATCAAAAAAGGTTTTGCCCAACAAAAACCAGATGCGATTTGGGAAGTGCCGTATTTGCCGATTGACCCTGCGGATTTGGGTCGCAGCTACGATGCAGTGATCCGTGTTAATAGTCAGTCAGGTAAGGGCGGCGTTGCCTATTTGCTGGAGCAAGATTACGGATTGTCTTTGCCACGTCGTTTGCAAATTGAATTTAGCCGCGTCGTACAAGCAGTAACCGACACCAGCGGAAAAGAAATTGTTGCCAGTGATATCTATGCCGTGTTCAAAAAAGAATATCTGGATCAGTTGGCGCCGTATGCTTATGTTGGTCATCGCATGAGCGAAGACACCGCACAAGCCGAATCAGTGCAGATTGAAGTAGACATCACAGAACATGGTAAGAAAAAAACCTTGAAAGGTCATGGCAATGGCCCGATTGATGCCTTTGTAAATGCAATAGGTATCGACATCAAATTGATGGATTATCACGAGCACGCAATTACCTCGGGTGCTGACGCTCAAGCGGCCTGTTATGTGGAGTTACGGGTAGAGCAGGGTGCGACTCAGTTCGGTGTTGCGCTGGACGGCAATATCGTCAGAGCGTCTTTTAAAGCGGTGATTGGTGCGATCAATCGTAGTGTGAACATCAGCAACAAAGTGACAGAAATTGTCGCGGATAAAGATCAGCCCATCGCTATCAGTAAGGCAGCGTAGAGTTGCGTAGGCGTACACGGGATACATAACCGGCATGTAAGCGGTTTTGATCCTCACTGGTCACAGTTTGTGCGCTGCACATCGCTATGATGCAGCGCCAAATGGTGCGGAAGGCTACAATGTTGAGCAAATTACTCAACACTCTTTCGTACTATTCCGCGATGATCGACAAGGCTATGACTGAAAAAAAACCGATGCTCAGCGTCGCCCAAGCGCTTGATTTTTTATTGAGTGCAGCGCGACCTGTGACTGAGACTGAAATTGTCTCCACGCTAGAGGCCAATGGTCGCGTGCTGGCGCAGGCACAAAGTTCCTTACTGCATGTGCCGCCGATGGACAACACCCAAATGGACGGCTATGCCGTGCGCGCTGCCGATTGCGTCGGTGGCACTGCGCAACTGCGCGTGACCCAGCGAATTCCTGCAGGACATATCGGGCAACCGCTGGCTGCCGGGACTGCGGCCAGGATTTTTACAGGGGCGATGATACCTGACGGTGCTGATGCCGTTGTCATGCAAGAGCAATGCAGTCTGGATGGCGACATCGTGACAGTAGCCCATGCGCCTAAGCCAGGTGAATGGATACGTCGGCAAGGCGAGGACATTCAATCCGGCGCCACGATTTTGCCAGCAGGTACTCGCCTGCGCGCGCAAGAACTCGGTTTAGCGGCCTCAGTCGGTCTGGCAACCTTGCCTGTGGTGCGCAAACTCCGGGTAGCGATATTTTTTACTGGCGATGAACTGGCAATGCCAGGCGAAGTCTTAAAGCCCGGCGCGATCTACAATTCCAACCGCTTTACCTTAACGGGCTTACTGCAAAATATGGGCTGTAAGATCACCGATTACGGCATCGTGCCTGATAATTTGCAATCGACCCGCGACACCTTACGGCTGGCCGCACAAACGCATGATCTGATCATTACCTCTGGTGGTGTCTCGGTCGGCGAAGAAGATCATATTAAGCCCGCAGTAGAGGCAGAAGGTCGCCTCAATATGTGGCAGATCGCGGTCAAACCCGGTAAGCCATTGGCTTTTGGTGAAGTTCAATCAGCTTTCTTCTTAGGTTTGCCTGGCAATCCGGTCTCCAGCTTCGTCACGTTTTTATTATTTGTGCGTCCGTTTATTTTGGCGATGCAGGGCGTGACTGATATCGCAACAAATATTGCGCCGCAATCGTATAGGATGCGCGCCGATTTTGAGTGGCCCAAACCGGATCGCCGCAACGAATTTTTACGCGTTAAACTGAATCAGTCAGACGGGCTGGATCTGTTTACCAACCAAAGCTCAGGCGTACTTACCTCGACCGTTTGGGGCGACGGTTTGATCGACGTGGCGGCAGGGCAGGCGATTGCAACAGGCGATTTAGTGCGCTTTATTCCGTTTACCAGTTTGATGTCGTAATACGGTCGGTGGCGCAATTCATAATGCAATGGACGCCGTCGCTTTCAGCGTCAATTTTTTCTCTCGTTAGTCATCCCATAAGTTAAGCAGTTTTAGCTATTTTATGAAAATTCAATTACGTTTTTTTGCCAGCATCCGCGAAGCACTTAATACCTCGGAAGAGACGGTCAATTTACCCGCAGAAGTTAAAACCATCGGCGATGTCCGTCACTGGCTAATCGCTCGCGGTGATGTTTGGGCCGACGCTCTGGCTGAAGGACGTGCCTTGCGCATGGCCTACGACCAGCAGTTGACGGATGCCGATACCTTGATCGAAGACGGTGGCGAGGTCGCGTTTTTCCCCCCTGTGACTGGCGGTTGATCGCAATGCCTATCTTTGTACAAACCGACGATTTTGATGTCAGTACCGAACTGGCCAAACTCCGTTCAGGCAACCCTGCCATCGGTGCCATCGTCAACTTTGTTGGTCTGGTGCGCGATCTGAATGACGGCTTGGATATTCATGCCATGGAGTTGGAGCATTATCCCGGCATGACCGAAAAATCCTTGGAGCAAATTGTTCAGCAAGCCCACGCGCGCTGGCACTTGCTGGACGCTTTGGTGATCCACCGGGTCGGTTCGCTCAAGCCTTTGGATCAGATTGTGTTGGTGGCAGTAGCATCGGCACACCGAGGCGAAGCTTTTGCCGCCTGCGAATTTGTGATGGATTATCTGAAGACGCAGGCACCGTTTTGGAAGAAAGAGCAAACCCCGCAAGGCGTACGCTGGGTCGATGCGCGGGAGACGGATGATAAGGCGCTGGATAAGTGGAAGTAAGAGAGACTTAGCGCCATTAAATTAATACTGGTAATGAGTATATTTTAATCGTCCAGACAATCATTGGACGATAAGGCATATTTAGTAAAAATAATGGGGAGTATATGCTTTTCTCTCCTGCATTCATTCTCACTTACTTTTGTATTCACCTGCTTTAACTCTCACCAACCTTGATTGCTCATAATGATGAACGTCCTCAGTTTTCTCGCAGTCGGTCTGGGTGCTGCCCTTGGTGCCTGGCTGCGCTGGGGCTTGGGCATCTGGCTTAACGCCACGCATCCATCCTTCCCCATCGGCACCTTACTTGCCAATCTCGGCGGTAGTTACATCATCGGATTATCGGTCGCGTTTTTCTCCGCCAATCCCCATCTGTCGCCCGAATGGCGTTTGCTGGTGATTACCGGATTTTTGGGAGGACTGACGACGTTCTCCACTTTCTCGGCAGAGTCCATGGCGCTATTACAGCGAGGCGATTATGCGACTGCCTTATTGCACACCAGCCTGCATTTGTTTGGTTCTATTTTGTTGTGTTTCGCCGGATTTGCCAGCTGGCGTGGATTGACTCATTTATCCTGAAATATGGTATTTATAGGGGAGTATGTTCCAATTTATACCTTTATGTCCAGATAATGATTGGACGATTAAAAATACAACCCCCTAGTATTTATTTTCTATTTAACCTGATTGCACTCACTTATGACTAACTTATCACTGTTCCCACCAATAGAGCCCTACAAAACCGGCAGCTTGCAGGTCGATGAATTGCATACCCTGTATTGGGAAGAATGCGGCAATCCCGACGGGCAGCCAGTCCTGTTTTTGCATGGAGGACCGGGCGGTGGCACCTCGCCTACGCACCGGCGATTTTTTGATCCGGCGCATTACCGCATCGTCCTGTTCGATCAGCGCGGCGCTGGCAAATCGACTCCGTTAGGCGAATATCGCAACAACACGACACCGCTCCTGATCGACGATATTGAAAAAATTCGCGTCATGCTCGGCATCTCCGAATGGCTAGTCTTCGGCGGATCATGGGGCTCCACACTGGCACTGGCTTATGGCGAAGCGCATCCGGAACGCTGCCTCGGTTTCATCCTGCGCGGCATCTTCTTGTGCACCAAGGCGGAAGTCGATTGGTTCGTCAACGGCATGGGCAATTTCTATCCCGAAGTACATCAGCGCTTTTCCGACGCCATCCCCGCCGAAGAGCGCCACGACCTGCTGCAAGCCTATGTAAAGCGCCTGTTTTGCGACGACCCGGCAATCTATATGGAAGCCGCACGCAACTGGAGCCGCTACGAAGGATCATGCCTGTTCCTAGAGCCGCAGACACAAGCGATTGAAGACTTTGAATCCGACGTAGTCAGCCTCGGCATTGGCCGTTTAGAAGCGCACTACATGCTGCACGGCGCCTTCATGGAAGAAGTCCAGTTGATTCAGCAAATCAGCAAAATCCAGCACCTGCCAGCCGTCATCGTGCAAGGTCGCTACGACGTCATCTGCCCACCAATCTCAGCCTACCGCCTGCATCAGGCCTGGCCAGAAGCGGCTTACCACGTGATTGGCGATGCAGGGCATGCTGCGATGGAGCCGGGGATTGCGAGTGCGTTGGTGAAGGCGACGGAGGATTTTAAAACTGGTGGGCGGTTTTTTTAGGGAATTCAATTTTGTGAGCTAGATCGAATTTGCTCCATGGCAATGCGTAACTAGTTGAAGTAAAGCTAATCGGACTGCGTAGCTTCTTGCGCAGGTTCGATCGACCGTAGGGTTTGAAGATATTCCCAATGAATATCCAACCATTCAAATACCGCCGCCAAGCGCAATGAGAAAAGCGCTGAGTTATCGCGTTTCTTTTCTAAAATTATTCCCGCGGGATAAGCGATATCAAAACCATCCGTGGTTGGATTATAGTCGGTAACTTTCTGCAGCAAGCCGCCGCTAATCCCGTGAAGATCAGGAATGTCCGCGTGAGTACGCGCTCCTTGAATCTGGCCGGTTTTTGTTAAGCATGTTGCAATGTGGTATCGCTCGCAAAAATTCTTATATGGAAATGACCGCGCGCTAACGTCCGTGACGGTATAACGCATACCTTCGGATCGGAACTCTCCAAGAATTTTTGCTGTTTTATTAACCGCCTTTGTATTCCTTGAATGGGGGAAGCCAATTGCCTGAAACAATGGTGAGGGAACTGAATTGCCAGCCAGATACTTATCAATCGTTATGAATTTATCCAGAATGCAATCCTTAACAAGCCCTTCTGGGAGAGGGATAGCCGCCAAATCGAGAGGGTCATCATCCCTGCTCGGAAATATTGAGCAGTCTGAAAGAAATGCGGGAAGCCCTCCGACTTCGTAGAACGTTTTCTCGAAATATATGAATGTCTTTTCTCCTTTTAGGCTCTCCATGACGTGTGCAGCAGTTATGAAAAACATTTGGGTACGGTGCATTACAAGTACTGCGCTACCAACGGATTGGTATTTTTTTTTGTCGTTATTATATGAATAGAAAGGTATTACTGAATCGCTGTACATGGGTTTTTCTAATGTTTGAATTAACCGGTCTGCGCGGCTTTTCACGCATGTCCGGTTGAATGATGGGTTATACCTTTGTGTTATCCAGCGGAGGCGGCACAATATCTCTGAAGTATGAAAATTTCGGATTGTAGTTATATGCGTTTTTTACATCTAACGCCACACCATCAGCGCTATCGTAGAGGTTACCTCCCGTTATGTTCATCAATTCTAAACGGGTAAATACATCTGAAGTCGCTGCTTGGTTTATGAATATTTTCGTAAGTATGGGCTTGCCGGGTCTTGTTTCCACACCGTTAAAGAAGGAAGTCTCTACTTTCTTTTCTATGTAGTCTTCAAGGTCTACTAAGCCCATATTCCCATAACAAAGCGTGTCGTAAATAAAGCAACCTAGCTGCCGTTGCATTCGTTTGTTAGAACGTCCAGGGAATGGAATGAATTGTAGACAATTTGTGGGAAATCCGTTCTTGAAGTCTTCAGCCTTGGTATATTGAAATTCATGGATCGCTTTATAGTATTTATCGATGCTGTCCATCGAGTTGTGAATTTCTCTCGCCAATGCTTCTGCGAGTTGCTTAATGTTCAATGCGTAGACCACAGAATATGCCGCTTTTTCCCTTAGCACTCGTGTCCCATTGAACGCAAAAAACAATGCGACGTAAGGAGAGTAGGAAAAATCTAAGCAAGGAGTTGGGACGCCATGATGTCTCCCATGCTCCAGTGCTTCAAATCTGTTCGTGTGATCAAATGAATCGATGCCCAGTTTTTCTAAGCCAACTCTGTACGCTGTGAGCGCTTCATCAATATCAGACTTCCAATCTTCATGAGGGGTTGAACAGTGCCTTTGCCAAGTGTTTACGAGACGGTATGAACTATTTTCATGTCCCCGGAATACGAAAGTATCGTTTGGCTCATGAGCCAGTGCCTCAAGAAATGCAATTGCTCCTTTTGCATTTTGAAAACGTTTTGTGACTATACTTATAATTTTGTCATAAAGGCATAACGTGATTTAATTTTCTTTTTGCAATAATAACCGTCCGAGGAAAAATAGCAAACTTGCTCTAGATATCGTGAAACGCTGATGAACGCTAGATATATTTGGTTGTACTGATTAAATGCACAGTATAACCAAATACACAAAAACACAAAAACATCACACCTACAAAATCACGTTTATCAGTTCAACATCACATCTTTATAGGCAGAAGCCACGTGCATGATTATGTCTAAATACTGATCTGCAACTGAATATAGAGTAAGCAATGTCAGCTTTATACGATCAAAATGCACCCAAAAAAACAACAAACCTGAGCATCAATAGTGATTTTCTCAAACGTGCTGGCGACTTGGATATTAATTTTTTCAGCATCTTAGAAGTGGCGCTGATTAATCAAATGAAGTTGAAACAGGCTGAACTTTGGTTGGCGCAAAAACCGGAATGCTATTACTGCACAAAACGAATCCATAGACAAGGGCGGCGTGTTCAGCGATGGTCTTCGGAGTTTTTGATGTCTCAGTTCATCGTTGATGAAAATAAAAATCCGTAAATTGATTGGCGCTGCTGCCACGGCAATTAATTGATGCAGTGGCAGCGCAATGGCAACATATTGCGGTAAATTTTTAGCGGTTGTTCCGCGACATAAATACCAGACGTTCGAACAGATGTACGTCTTGCTCGTTCTTGAGCAAGGCTCCGTGCAGTGGCGGCACTGCTAGTTTGTTGTCTTTGCTGCGCAGTGCTTCTGCCGGGATGTCTTCTGCCAAAAGCAGTTTGAGCCAGTCGATCAGTTCTGATGTGGATGGTTTCTTTTTCAGACCACTGACTTCGCGGACTTCATAAAAAGTTTGTAGCGCGCTGGCGAGCAGATCGCTTTTTAATTTTGGGAAGTGGACATCGACGATTTTTTGCATCGTCTCTTTTTCCGGGAACTTGATGTAATGGAAAAAGCAACGACGCAGGAAGGCATCGGGCAATTCTTTTTCGTTATTTGATGTGATGATGACCAACGGGCGATGTACGGCGCGCACCATTTCGCGGGTTTCGTAGACATAGAATTCCATGCGGTCTAATTCGCGCAGCAAATCGTTCGGGAATTCAATATCTGCTTTATCGATTTCATCAATCAGCAAGACGACTGGCTGATCGGCGGTAAATGCTTGCCACAAGACGCCTTTGACGATGTAGTTGTGGATGTCTTTAACGCGCTCGTCACCTAATTGCGAATCGCGCAGACGCGATACGGCGTCGTATTCATACAAACCTTGTTGCGCTTTGGTGGTGGATTTAATGTGCCACTGCAGGAGCGGCATATTGAGTGCCGCCGCGACTTCTTCTGCTAGCATGGTTTTGCCGGTGCCGGGCTCACCTTTGATCAGCAATGGGCGTTGCAGGGTGAGGGCGGCATTGACTGCCAGTTTCAAATCATCGGTCGCGACATAATTTTGTGCGCCATCAAAGCGGGTAGGCTGTGTCATGGTCTGGTCGGATTCAGTGGTTTATAGGGAAGTGGTCTAGTTGGAGCAGATTGATCATTAGCTTGTTGTTGTGCAACAGCGATAATTGAGTATAAGCGAGAACGCCATTTGTTGTGAACGACTGTTCTATTTTTGCTGCTGTTGCCTAAGGCTAGATGGTCGCCTGAGCTGCTGTCTGTCGTTTTTATTACGTAAAAACGTTCAGAAATTGGTAGTTTATGTGTGGCAAGCGCGCTATTCATAGGCAAATTGCAAGGTAATCAGCTAAAATGCTGCTTTGGATTAACCCGCCCTTTAGATCATTCACTCCTCGATAATATGAAAAAATTGTTCACACAGTTGTTCGCAATTCTCACCCTGGTGAGTGTCGCCCAGGCTGCTTCTGCGGCAGATGTGGTTGGCAATGCCAAGGCCGCTGAAAATAAAGTCGCTATGTGTATTGGTTGCCACGCTATTGCTGGTTATAAGGCAACTTATCCTGAAGTTTTCCAAGTGCCGATGATTGGTGGTCAATCTGCCAAGTACATCGAAAGCGCTTTGCAAGCGTATCGCAAAGGTGACCGCAAGCATCCAACGATGCGCGGTATTGCTGGCAGCATGTCTGATCAAGATATTGCTGATTTGGCGGCTTATTACTCAATGCAAAAATAAGTATAAAAATAAGAATAGGAGCCATTATGAAAAAATTCACTTTATCGGTTTTGTTGTTGTCCGCTATCTCAGGAACGTCAGCCAGTGCTTTTGCGGGTGGCGATATTGCAGCGGGTAAAGCTGCTACTGAAAAAGCAGCGTGTTTTGCTTGCCACGGTAAGGATTACAATTCGCCAATCGATCCAACTTATCCAAAATTGGCTGGTCAGCATCAGGATTACATCGCTCATGCGTTAAAGGCGTATCAGCATGGTGTCAATGCACCGAATGGTCGTGGCAATGCGATCATGGGTGGACAGGCAAAAGCCTTGTCTAATACCGATATCGAAAACATCTCCGCATATCTGAGCAGCTTGCCCGGTAGCCTGGTGATGAAGAAATAAGTATCGTCTGTTTGCTTGATGCAAAAAAAAAGCCACGGTCGTCGTGGCTTTTTTTGTGTGAGATTGGATCAGCGTGCGCGTTGATTTAAAGCGTCGATATACGCCGCACCGTCGGGCGGCATGCCTGTGCGTTGCGAAGTCCAGATCATTTCGCCCAGACACTCCATGATCTGATGATGGGCGTCATGTTCGGAGTTGGTTTTTTGCGCCAGACGCTGAAATGCGAACCGCACGCCTGCAGGTTGATCTACCGAGATTTGTTCGCTGATCGTTAAGTGCATGGACAAATGCAAAAAGGGATTCGTCTCTCCTTGCATCACGCTGTAATCGGCGGCCAAGGCGGAATCCAGATCACTAAATACCTCGTGGTATTCAGGATGCTGATTGATCCAGTCGGCGGCAATACTTTCGAGCGGGGTTAAAATTTCTCTTGCATGAGATTTGCGGTGAGTCTCGCAAAAAAAGCGGCGTACATCGTCTTGGCTTGGGGTGAACATGGCAGGCAATAAAATCGAGAATGCCCTTATTGTACGATTATTTGAGTTTGTCGAATTGAGGTTTGGTCTGGAGTATCATTCGCCAGCCATAGGACGCTTCAGAAAGCGCTTCGATACCGCAGCCAACACTGGACTGCCCACGTGAGCTTTCGCTGTGCTTTTATCGATCAACAGGAGAAACACCATGCTGACTACCGAACATCTGGATACCTTATTTACCAAAGCCCGCACCCATAATGAATGGCTGGACAAGCCTGTAAGCGACGCTCAATTGCAGCAGATTTATGATTTGATGAAATGGGGCTCGACCTCGGCAAATTGTTCACCCGCACGTGTGATTTTTGTTAAAAGTACAGAAGAAAAAACCAAGCTACTCGCTTGCATGGCACCAGGCAATGTGGAGAAAACCAAGACTGCGCCAGTGTCCGCCATCATCGGTATGGATATGGCGTTTTATGAACAACTGCCAAAGTTATTTCCGCACGCGGATGCACGTTCTTGGTTTGTCGGCAATCAGGGTTTGATTGATGCGACGGCATTTCGCAACTCGTCATTACAAGGCGCTTATCTGATGCTGGCGGCACGGGCAATCGGTTTGGACTGCGGCCCGATGTCGGGTTTTGATCCGGATAAAGTCAATGCGACCTTCTTCGCTGGCACGGAGGTCAAGGCCAATTTCATTTGCAATCTTGGTTATGGCGATATCGCAAAAGTATTTCCACGTTCGCCACGTCTGGATTTTGAGGAAGCTTGCAAGATCGTTTAAAGCGTTATTGACGCGGTCAATATCTCGGCTGTTTTTTTGTGGCGAGAAAAGCGCAAGAAGCACATTTAACAATGTGGTTTCTGCGTTTTTTTGTGGGTTAAATAAAATACCCTTGGGTAGTATATTTATATTGTCCAATTAATCATTGGACAATCAAGGTATTTTTATGAAAATAATAGGGAGTATGTGGAAGCGTATAGCCTTGCGATGGCATCATTGATCGATGTCGTTTCTATCCGCGATCACTTCCTTCCCTGCGGCTTCCGCCTGGTTGAGCTTTAAGCGCCTTTGGGTAACGGTGTCTTATGTTTGTAGTCGCATAAATCAGCAATCATGCAATTCCAGCATTTGGGTGTGCGTGCCAGGCAGGTATAGCGCCCATGCAAAATAAGCCAGTGATGCGCATCGAGTTTGAATTCTGTCGGGACAAATTTGAGTAATTTTTCTTCGACAATATCGACGTTTTTGCCCGGCGCGATGCCAGTACGATTACTCACACGAAAGATGTGCGTATCCACCGCAATGGTTGGCTCACCAAAAGCGGTGTTCATCACGACATTCGCCGTTTTTCTACCGACGCCTGGCAATGCCTCTAATGCAGCACGTTCTTTGGGAACTTCACTGTGATGTTCTTCAATCAAAATGCGGCAGGTGGCGATAACATTTTTAGCTTTGGTGCGAAACAAACCGATGGTCTGAATATAAGGAATTAGACCATCGACATCCAGCGCCAATATTTTTTCTGGCGTATTAGCCACCGGATACAGCTTGCGCATGGCCTTGTTGACAGACACATCGGTGGATTGCGCCGATAGCAATACGGCAATCAAGAGCTCAAACGGACTGGTGTATTCCAGCTCAGTGGTTGGATGCGGATTTTGCTCTTTAAAACGGCTGAAAATAATCTGGCGTTTGGCTGCGTTCATGTCGGGTCTGGATTTGTATTTTGATCTGAGCTTAGGACTTAGTTTGACTCTAGCTTTTTAAGGCGTGCGCGTTCTATCGCAGCAGTGATGATGGCCTTTTTGCGATCACGATCAGCGATTTGTTCCGGAGTTAGCGTGGGTTCATCCATCAAGGCGTTTAACTTAGCCGTTGCTTTGGAGGCGAGTCTGTCGTCATTTTCTTGTTGTTCTTTTTTGAGTCTATCCTGACGGAAGTGATACGCCTTGCGCGACTGATTTGCCTGCTCTGGCGACCATGCGTCCCAGCCAGTCTTGCCCGGCGTAAGCTCGACCATGCTGATGCAGTCAACCGGGCAGGGCGCGACGCACAGATCACATCCAGTGCACAACATCGGCAATACCGTGTGCATCTGTTTGGCCGCGCCCATGATGGCGTCGACCGGGCAAGCCTGGATACAGAGTGTGCATCCAATGCAGTAGGCTTCATCAATTAAGGCAACAGGTCTTGGCCTTTCGTGTCCGTGGCTGACATCCAGGGCAATCACGGGCTTGCCGAGTAAGTTGGCTAAGCGCCGTATGCCTTCCTGGCCGCCGGGTGGGCATTGATTGTAATTGGCGCTGGCATTGGCGATCGCCTCGGCATAAGGGCGGCATGCTGGGTAACCGCACTTAGTACACTGAGTTTGCGGCAATAGATCTTCTATTTGATCGGCAAGATTGAGTATGGGAATCACAAGCTGGAAATGTTTGCATCAACGGAAGCACTCATTATCCGTCTAAATACGATGCACATAAAAAAATAATCAAATAATCAGAATCGATTTTGAAAAGACTAAAAAATCCGGCAAGTATTTGCAGGCTTTTTTCGCCTGCAAATACTTGCCGGATTGATGTTATTACACCTTGCTAATTGGATATAGGCAAATTAAGAGTGTTCTTTAATGAATTCTGCAATCTTCGGTGCGATGACTTCGCGCCAGCGTCGGCCAGCAAAAATACCATAGTGACCGCATCCTGGTGCCACAAAATCTTGTTTCATCTTGGCAGGAATTCCACTACACAAATCATGTGCAGCCTGAGTTTGACCAGCGCCGGAAATATCGTCCAATTCACCCTCAACTGTGAACAGTGCAACGGTTTTGATATCTTGTGGACGAACTAATTTACCTTCCACATCCCAGGTGCCTTTTGGTAAATCAAAATCTTGGAAAACAATTTTAATGGTTTCTAAGTAGTATTCAGCTGGCATGTCCAATACCGCATTGTATTCATCATAAAACTTACGGTGTTGCTCTGCAGACTCGTCATCACCTTTCATCAGATGTTGGAAGAAATCCCAGTGACTTTGTGCATGGCGATCAGGGTTCATTGCAACAAATCCAGCATGCTGCAAAAAGCCGGGGTAAACCTTGCGACCGTAACCAGGATGATTGGCGGGTACGCTATAAATTACGGTATTTTCAAACCAAGAGAATTTCTTTTCCGTTGCCAGATCATTGACTTGGGTCGGCGATTTGCGTGGATCTATCGGACCGCCCATCATGGTCATGGTTTTTGGTAATTTAGGATCTTTGGCTGTTGCCATCAGTGAGATAGCAGCCAGTACAGGCACGGTTGGCTGACACACAGAAACTACATGCACATCAGGTCCTAGCAGACGGATGAAATCTTGTACGTAATAAATATAGTCATGTAAATGGAAAGCACCATCGCTTAAAGGCACCATACGAGCATCAATCCAGTCGGTGATATACACATCATGCTGCGACAGCAGGCCACGCACGGTATCGCGTAGCAAAGTGGAATGATGTCCAGACAGTGGAGCCACCAACAAGACTTTAGGCTGCTTTAACTTTGCCAGTTCTTTTTCAGGTAAATTTTTCTTGAAATGTAATAATTTACAAAATGGTTTTTCTACTTCGGTTAACTGTACAACCTCTATCGTTTTATCTTCGATGATCGTTGAAGTGATATCAAACTGTGGTTTTTCGTAATCTTTACCAAGGCGATAAACCAGCTCATACGCAGCGGCAATACGTTGTGCGTATGGCGAATGTGCAAGAGGTGAAATTGGATTAGAAAAAAGCTTAGAGGACGCTTCTGCCCATTGTGTTATTGGGTTAAGAAACGCACGATTCAATTCATGAAATTGATAAAGCATGATGATCTCTTTCTGCTAGGTGTATCAACTTAGGATTAGAGAAATTACTCTACCTTATTGCAATGCATCATAAACCAGTTTGGAAAATTTGGGGCAAAGCCAAACATTTGACTGTTGTTGTCGTGTAAATTAGTGTTAAATGTTTAATTTAATAACAAGATGATGAGTTCTGCACGATAAATCAAGCACTTATTTCTGTTGAAGCGATTTATCTATTGAAATGCATCAGGTCTTGCGTTGTAAAATTTAATTGAAATATTGCATGTGCACTAGGTATTAAAATCAAAGCAGCCTGTCCATAGCGTATTTTTTTACCCTCATTTTTTGGGGGGAATTAACATGAGGCTACAGAATGAATGATCACACCTCTTCCGTCGAATTTGATTGGCATCAACGTTGTTACGACGCGCTAGATTTTATGCGTGATCGCGCTGATGATGGTCGCGATGTTGCCGCAGAAATTCTATTGCAAGCGGAAGAAAAAGATGACCAGGTCATGCGGCTAAGTGCAGAATTACTGTATGCCTTTGCCAATTTCTTTGATAAAAAAATTGACTTAGCAGAGCCTGAATTTGCTCGTCTGGCAAAGCAATTTGAGATCTTGCATGACTGCGACTGCATGCTGATGGCTTTATTCGGATCGGTCGCCGTTTTATATCGACGTGGCCTGACTCGTGAGGCTTACGACATTTGTCATCAGCGTATTTTGCCGCACCTAGATAGCAAGCCTAGTCGCATCGCTATTTTAGTTTTTAATATTCTTGGCATCCTATCCCAGGCACTGGTTTTTACCGAAGAAGCGATCCGTCATTTTTATACCGCTTTGCGCCACGCACGCGCATTTAATATTTCTAATCGGGTCGCACAAGTCACCGCCAATCTTGGTGAGATATTTTATGTTAGCGGCAATGCTGAGGATGCAGAGACCTTATTATTAGAAGCTCGGGATATTGCTAAAGCATCGTCGGAACGGTGGTTGGCACCTTTTATTTCAACCATGTTGGCATTATGCATGGTCTCGCTGAATAAGCACGAGGAAGCCTATCAGACAATTGCTGAATATATCGACGATATAGAAACAGATGAAAGTCTTGATAAAGCCAATCGCGCATTCTTCTTATCGGTAGCCGCTTATACCTTGGCAATGCGTGGACAACTGGCGGAGGCTGATAAGCTTAGCGACACAGCAGTTCAGATGCTTGATCAATTTGAAGATACGCATTTAAAACCCTATACCTGGTGGGTTTGTGGACATCTGCACCGTCGTCATGCACGTTACGGTGATGCCGTTATTCACTTACGTAAAGCGGTCGAAGATATGGGTGGCTATATCTACATGCCGTTGCGGGCGATGAAAGAACTATCAGAAATTTTTGCTGAAACAGGTGATTGGCAACAAGCATTTGATGAGCAAACCCGTTACCTCGATCTGTTTGCTAAAGCACAGGGACAAGCTAGCCGTGTGCATGTGCAAACACTACATATCCGAAATGAGCTGAGGGAGGCCGAGCTAGCCCGAACCATGGCAGAGGAGGCGATTACTGAACGTAAGCAACTGGACGACGAGCTGAAGCGTATGTTATCCGAGCGCGAAACTATCCTCGAAAATTCTATAGTCGGAATGGTGTTTTTGAATAATCAAGGTCGGGTGCAGTGGGTTAATTCACCTTTATGCCAGATTTTTGGTGTTGACCGTGAAACTGTTTTAGGGTCGTCGTTAGAACCTTTTTATCCTACACGTGAACTGTATTTAGAATCAGGCGCGCATGTAAGCGAGGCAGTTATGCGCGGCGCGGCGTATGAAAGTGAATTGCGCATGCGTCGCAGTGACGGCAGTTTATTTTGGGTACATTTCTCTGGTCGTGCTGTTGATAAAAATAATTTATCTCATGGTACGGTCTGGGTAGTAATGGATATTTCTGCCAGGCGACAGTTAGAGGAAGATTTATATAAATCAGAGCAGCATTACCGCCAATTAATCAATAACGTCACAGAAGGCATACTTGTGGTTCAGGGTGGCGGGATTGTATTTGCTAATCCAAGAGTTGAACGACTTACAGGCTATAACGCGGCGGAACTGAAACAAATTCCTTTTATGACAGCGATTTATCCCGATGACAGGGCGATGGTAATGGATCATCATACCCGACGGTTACGTGGGGAAGATGTTGAGCAGTATTACCAATTCAGAATAGAAAATAGTCAGACCAAAGCAATTCATTGGCTGGAGCTATCTGCCGTATTGATTGATTGGGAAGGTGCGCCAGCGACTTTATCTTTTGTGTCGGACGTTACACAAAGAAAAATATTGGAGGCAAAGCTCAAAGAGAGTATGGCAGAACAAATACGTTTGCAGACCTTGCAAATGCAGACCGAACTTAAAGAATCTGAATTGGCACGTTTGCATGCAGAAGAAACGACCGAAGCTAAATCCATGTTTCTTGCAAACATGAGTCATGAAATTCGCACTCCAATGAATGCCATTATCGGGATGGCGCATCTGGCATTAAGAACAGAACTTAGTCCCAAGCAAAAGGATTATGTTGAAAAAATTCATAAAGCGGGGATTTCTTTGCTGGGCATTATTAATGATATTTTAGATTTTTCTAAAATTGAAGCTGGCAAGCTCGATATTGAGCAAGTCGACTTTAATTTGGATGACGTCTTAAATAATATTTCTGCAGTGACCAGTGATAAGGCCTATGAGAAAGGTCTTGAATACTTATTCCGGGCACCGTCACGTATCCCACGTCATCTTGTAGGTGACCCTTTGCGGCTAGGTCAGGTATTGATCAACTTGATTAATAATGCAATCAAATTTACCGAGCACGGTGAAATCTGTGTCAACTGTGAGCAAGTCGAATCACAAGGTGACAGAATTAAATTAAAATTTATGGTGACCGATACCGGCATTGGGATGACTGAGGCACAATCTGCGAAACTGTTCCGTGCGTTTAGTCAGGCCGATGAATCTACCACTCGTAAATTTGGTGGTACCGGTCTTGGACTGTCAATTTCTAAAGGTATGGTTGAATTGATGGGCGGGGACATTGGATTGCGTAGTGAACCGGGTAAAGGCACGTCAGTATATTTCACGGCCTGGTTTGGCTTAGCAGCTCATGCGGAAGAGCGTTTGGTATTGCCAAATGCCATCAATGGCATGCGTTTGCTCGTTGTGGACGACAATCCTGCTGCGGCTGACATTCTCATAGAAATGCTCTCTGCTTTGCAAATCGAAGTTGATTAAGTGTATAGCGGAGCTGCAGCATTGGCTGCCGTGCGCGCAAATGATAGTCAACATCCGTATGACATTGTATTTGCTGATTTACATATGCCAGAAATGGATGGGCTAGAACTTACTACCTATCTAAAACGCGATGGATCATTGTCATTGGAACCCTTAGTTGTTTTGGTCAGCAATCACGGCTACGAGGAATTTAGTCATAGAGAAGATGTCGCTTCACCAGATGGTTTTTTAACAAAGCCAGTAAACGCATCAACTTTAATTGATTGTTTGATTGAGTTAGTTTCGTCTTGTAAAAAATCTGCACCGGCCAATCATGGTGTAGTGGTGCCGCATTTCTCAGATTTACGGGTACTCTTGGTTGAGGATAATGAAATTAATCAGCAGATCGCTGTTGAATTAATGGAGGCATCCGGGATTAAGGTTGATGTTGCAGGCAATGGACGACTCGCCATCAACGCTTTAATGGCGGTTAATGTCAACCACTACGATATCGTTTTCATGGATGTACAAATGCCGGAAATGGATGGGCATGAGGCAACCAATATCATTAGAAAAGATCCACGCTTTAATAATTTACCTGTCGTCGCCATGACTGCACACGCAATGGTAGAAGAAAAAGAGCGCTGCTTTGCATCAGGTATGGATGCGCATCTGGCAAAACCGATTAATCCTAAAGAGTTATATAACGCGATTTCTCATTGGTGCCCTGGAAAAATAATGTTGAGTCCTCCAGCTATCCAGGCTACTCGGGAAGATCGTGCTGAGAAATTTGACATTGAAGGACTAAATGTTGAGGAAGGTTTAAGCAGAACACTAGGAAACCGGGCTTTTTACTTTGAGTTGCTAACTCGCTTCTGTGATGACCAAAGAGGAGCAATACAAAAAATTCGTGACGTGGTTGCTACCGACGTTGTACACGCAGAGCGCCTGGCACACACCTTAAAAGGGGTTGCAGGTCTAATCGGTGCCAATGATATACAAGCGCTGGCTGAGTTGTTAGAGACGAGGCTTCATAAAAAAGTCGAAATTACAGAATTAGATACATTGCTGACTCAATCTGAGGATAAACTCAATATCGTCATCAATGCGATCCAAACCAAAATAGCTCAGGATGCTGAGCAACAAACGATCCATATAGTCGTGCAGGAAGTGCCGCAAATTGACCGTGAATCCGTACAAGCAATTTTGGAAAGATGTAGTCAGCTTTTACGCGACTATGATGGCGAAGCGGTTGACTTTATCCTTGATTCAAGTGGCGCTCTCAGTTCGGCTTTGGGTACGGATGCATATAAGTTAATCATGCGTTCAATAAGACAATTTGATTTTGATGCTGCCTTATTAGCCCTTGAGTCGGGAGCTACTTCAAACGCTTATAGTCTGACTTGAAACGATATGCTTAGTACCTGCAGAGCGAAATTAATTAGATGAAATTTAGTTTATATTGGGGACGAAAATGAGCGAGATAGCTGAGCAAAATATGAGGCCAGTAGTATTGATTGTCGATGACACCCCAGACAATATTTCTTTATTATCTGCTTTGCTGAAAGATCAATATAAGATCAAAATCGCCACCAATGGACTTAAGGCTCTACAAATAGCGAACGTATTACCGGCTCCCGATTTGATTTTGCTAGACGTGATGATGCCAGAGATGGATGGTTATGAAACCTGTCGCCGTTTAAAACTAGAGACGGTTACTCAGGACATCCCGATCATTTTTTTGACTGCAAAGAGTCAGGTTCAGGATGAGGAGATGGGCTTGCGTCTCGGCGCCGTTGACTACATCAGCAAACCGATCAGCCCGCCTATAGTCCTGGCTCGTGTCGCTACACAGATCAATCTGGTAAAAGCCAGACAGCAATTACAAAATCAAAATAAAAATCTGGAACATCTGGTAGAAGACCGGACTCGCAAGTTAGCTAAGATGCAGGACGCGATTATTATGGCCATGGCTTCTCTTGCTGAAACCCGTGATAACGAAACAGGAAATCACATTCGCCGTACCCAAAATTATGTTGCAGCGCTAGCCAGAAAATTGAAGAGTCATCCACGCTTCAGTGATTTGCTGACCAATGCCAATATTGAATTGCTTTATAAATCTGCTCCTTTGCATGACATCGGTAAAGTGGGGATACCAGATCATATTTTGCTTAAACCCGGAAAATTGACTTCTGATGAATTCGAGATCATGAAGTTACATACTACCTATGGTCGTGAAACAATTTTGTCCGTAGAGGCATATCTTGGTGAGAGCAATGAGTTCTTACGTTTTGCCAGAGAGATTACCTACTCGCATCAAGAAAAATGGGATGGCTCTGGTTATCCAGAAAATTTATCCGGAGACGCAATCCCGATATCAGCCCGATTAATGGCGGTGGCTGACGTTTATGATGCACTGATTTCTAAACGAGTCTATAAGCCCGCATTTACTCATGATGAAGCGATTGATATCATGCAAAAAGGTAATGGCACACATTTTGATCCTGACATACTCAATGCATTCTTGTTGATTACCGAAGAGATTAAAGAAATTGCAGAACAGTTCCGCGAGAGTGAGCATGAGGAGATGATTCTTTAGACGTAAAAAAACCGTAGCTCGCTACGGTTTTTTTATTTTAAGAACGAAGTTGAATCAATGATTAACTACAACAATTTTCAGTCAAAAACTGGTGTTTCAACACCCAGAATTTTGTGTAGTTTAGGCGAGGTTGTGGTGTATTGCATGTGAATTTTCTTGTCAGGGAAAATATATGGTGCTGCGCCAAATGCTGCCAGTGCTGCTTCGTGAAAGCCAGACAAAATCAGTTTCTTTTTGCCTGGATAAGTATTGATATCGCCGACGGCAAAAATACCCGGCACGTTGGTTTCAAATTTCTCTGTATTCACTACTTTGAGCTGTTTGCGTTCAATATCCAGACCCCATTCAGCAATAGGGCCAAGCTTTGGCGACAGTCCGAAGAACACCAGCAAATTATCCACTGGCATGCGACGCGTTACGCCATCTGCACCGGTGATTTTAATCTCTGATAGCAGATCGTCTTTAGTTTCGATACCGGTCACTTGGCCGATCACTAATTGCATCTCGTAGTTATCGCACAATTCTTTCATTTTGGCGACAGATGCGGGTGCTGCGCGGAAGTCGTCACGGCGATGTAACACCACGACAGATTCTGCTTTACCAACCAGATTCAATGCCCAATCTAAGGCAGAGTCACCGCCGCCGCAGATCACTAGATTTTTGCCGTGGAATTTGCTTGGGTCTTTTACGCGGTAAAACACCTGGCTATTCTCAAAAGCTTCAATACCCTCGACTTTTAAGGTGCGCGGCTGGAAAGAACCAACACCAGCTGCGATAAAAATAGTTTTTGTGATGAAGCGCGTGCCGACCGATGTTTCCAGATTGAAGCGACCATCTTCACGACGCTCGACCAGATTTACTTCTTGTCCAAGATGGAAGGTCGGCTCAAATGGTTCAATTTGTTTGAGTAAATTGTCAGTCAATTCTTGGCCTGTACAAACAGGCACAGCCGGAATATCGTAAATCGGTTTGTCTGGGTACAGTTCTACACATTGGCCGCCAACAACGGCGAGTGAATCGATGACATGTGCTTTGATCTCTAATAAGCCGAGTTCAAATACTTGGAACAGACCGACTGGACCAGCGCCGATAATGACGGCATCTGCTTCGATGACGCCGGTTGCTGGATTTGCTTTATTGTTTTCCATACGACTTGGTATTTCCTGATATTGATTGAGACAGTGCTTGCAGCGCTTACAGTATCCGCACTGATAGTCGGTACTGAAGCACGACGGCTAAGAATGCTAATTAGCGCGTCAAAAATTGCAATTTATCTTTGACATCTTTCCAGTCATCTGCATCTGGCAGAGGACTGGTTGTTTTGGTAATTGATGGCCAGGTGCGGATCAGATCTGCATTGATCTTGATGAACTGCTGTTGATCTGCCGGCACGTCTTCTTCTGCATATATCGCGTTAACTGGGCATTCTGCAACGCATACTGCGCAGTCTATGCATTCATCCGGATCAATCACCAGGAAGTTAGGGCCTGCACGGAAGCAGTCTACTGGGCAAACATCAACGCAATCGGTATAGCGGCAGCGGATGCAGGATTCGGTCACAACGTGGGTCATAACAGTCCTTCTTTTCTATTGTGAGGGTGTAAGGCGCAGCCAATAGAGGGCATAGGCTGCAAAGCCTTGCATTTTAAGGCAATTTGAGCTAACTCACAAATTAGGCTTAGATAAATTACGCATAAGCAAATTCGGTATGTGTGATTGGCGATGTGCTTTTTGTAGCCTTTTTTGTGTTTTTTAATTTCATAAAATGGGTAGAGCAACGCTTGCTACGCTGAATTCCAATAACTTTGTACCTCCATCAATTAAAGCACTGTTTTGAATGAAATTTTTTGATCCTACTCAAAAGCAGCATTTTTTGCCATATTCAGCGTTAAACTCATTTTGATATAAATAACCGTTAAGACCGTTAGCTGCTTGTAAGGCCTAAAAATCCGATCGGCCAAATAGCCAAATAGCCAAAAAATTATTAAATTATTCAGGATACGAATGAAACCTTCCATCTTAGTCTCACGAGCAATTTTTCCAGACGTGTTAGAGCAGTTATCTACGTATTTTGAGGTTGAATCAAATCAGGATGATCATATTTTTTCAGCACAGGAATTGGCTGAAAAGTTAAACGGAAAGCAGGGCTTGTTATGTACTGGTAGCGCCAAAATTAACGAAGCCTTATTGACCCAATTGCCTGACTTAAAAATGGTGGCGCAGATGGCAGTTGGTTACGACAATATTGATGTTGCTGCTTGCACGGCACATCGCGTCATGGTGAGTAATACGCCGGATGTATTAAACGAAACTACCGCCGATTTTGGCTGGGCATTGTTGATGGCGACAGCTCGTCGCGTGACAGAGGCAGAGCATTGGCTACGCGCTGGCAAATGGACTAAGTGGCGCTATGATGGCTTTTTGGGCGCTGATGTGCACGGCGCTACTCTGGGAATCATTGGCATGGGCAGAATAGGGCAGGCGATCGCTCGGCGCTCCATGGGGTTTGATATGAAGGTGATTTACCATAATCGTTCGCGTCTGAGCACAGAACAAGAGGCGCATGCAAACAACGCTAGCTATGTCAGTAAAGAGGATTTGTTGAGGACTGCAGATCATGTGATGCTGGTGTTACCTTACTCAGCTGCGTCACATCACACCATCGGTGCCGCCGAGATATCGATGATGAAGCCAACTGCAACGCTAGTCAACCTGGCGCGTGGCGGGATAGTGGATGATGCGGCCTTGATTGCAGCCTTGCGTAACAAGACGATTGCGGCGGCAGGTTTAGACGTGTTTGAGAATGAGCCGAAATTTAATCCCAACTTATTAAATCTGGAGAATGTAGTCCTCACACCGCATATCGCCAGTGCATCAGAGGCCACCAGGAGGGCGATGGCGAATTGTGCGGCGAGTAATTTGGTCGCTGCTTTGAGTAAGCAACGACCACCTAACTTACTGAATCCTGATGCGATTGCTGGAATGCTTGCCTAAATACTATACTGGTCGGGTGTATGATTGTTTTATGTCAGATTGTCCAGATAAAGTCTGGACAATTAAAAATACTCCCCTTATTTATAATATTATTATTTGTCCACTTGTTGGGTGAGATAGAGATTAGGGCGGTTGATTTCCATCAGAATCTCAGGTTTGGCGGGTGCCTGAAATCCAAACTTTTGATACAGCCCGCGCGCATCACTGCTCGCTAGCATAAATCGACGCAAACCTTGAAGCTCGCTATGTTCTATAACGGCTTGAATCAGCAGTTTGCTATACCCTTTGCTGCGCTGTTCTGGCACGACAAATACATCTACCAGGTAGGCAAAAGTAGCGTGGTCAGTCACGACGCGGGCAAAAGCGACTTGTTCACCTTCAAGATAGCCGCCAAAACAAAATGAATGTTGAATCGATCGCTGCACCGTGGCTAGAGGAATCCCCTTGGCCCACGCCGCATGCTGCGACAAAAAATCATGAATCAGGGGAATGTTCAGCGCGGATTTGTCGGTGGAAATATGCATTGTAATGTGGGATGAATGAAGGAGTTTGGTTCGCTTTAAATCGAAGTGACATTTAGAAACGAACTTTAAAACGAACCTTAAAGCGAACCTTAAATTCAGCTTCGGTTTAATCTTTCAGGCCATTGATCAGATCAATATATTGCTGCATCGCGTCTTCTTGTAAGGTGCCTGCCAGTGCTTGCCATGCATCAAATTTGGCACGGCCCACAAAGTCAGTCATACCAGGACGATCACCAGTTGCATCACCTGCGCTGCCTTGTTTGAACAGGCCATAAATTTTTAGCAGCGTCATGTTGTCAGGGCGCTCTGGCAAATTTTTTGAATCGGCTGACGCTTGGAGAAATTGTTCTTGCAGGCTCATTTAGTACTCCGTAATCTTGAATGGAAAGCATCAAAGTAGCATACTTGCCATTCAGTCCATAGTAGTTCACTAGAGTAAATATTCAATCAATTACCTCTTGAAAAATGGTCAAGCTAGCTAGGTCAATGTATCGTCGGTTCAGCGCCACAACAAGCTTTGAACTTTTTACCGCTGCCACAAGGGCAGGGATCATTGCGACCTACTTTCGGACTCTCACGCTTGACTGTCGCCACGCCTGATTTCCGTAATGGTGCCCAGAAGTGGCGGATTTCCGGGATAGCCGCCTCCAGTTCGATGGCGAGCAGGTGACATTTTTGCGGCGTATCCACCAGCTTCACTTCCTCTTCTTCGATCTCTTCTGCGCCGAGTAAATAGATAGGATTGAGCAAGGGCGCGATAGCGGATTCCCAGATTGGCTCCCACTCATCCTCGCGCAATTGCATGCCTTCCCAAAAGCCCCAGGCCCATGTTTCGCCATCAATCAACTCTTTGCCATCTTGCTCCATGACGCAAAACAGGGGTTCAAACTCTTGCGGCGCGACTTCAAATGTGATCTGGATTTCATTCATAAAACGGGCGATCAGCGTGGTGATGCGTTCCATTTCTTTTGGCGTTTTAAACTTTGGTTCTGCTTGGTCGGGCAAGCCCCAGACCAGCGGCAACCATTCGTTCATCGGGATCATTTCTGGTCCGATGGCAATGGCGGTCAGGTAGCCATGCAAGGCATCCATGGTCATGCCGTCGTCGCCTACACGGTCGGACATCAAAAATTTGTCCAGTTCGTTAAATTCTTTGTCGCTGAGGGGTTCGTCGAGGTGCATAAGAGTGCTCTTGATTGTTATTGGGTGAAATACCGGAAGTGTAGCGCTTTGTCTCTCGTTCGTGGAGAGTTTGAACGTACAATGCCAGCCATGAGCACATCAATTTCTCCCAATAATTCAATTACCCCCGATCTGGATGATGATGACGATCGCCAGCCTGATTTTTTGCTGGAAGAGGCATCAGATCACTCCTTATCCTCCGACGCCACCACTCATGCTTTCGCCGGACTCACGCCTGAATGTGCGCTGGACGCTTTACATGCGGCAGGTTTTCAATGCGACGGTCGCTTACTAGCGCTAAACAGCTATGAAAACCGTGTATATCAGTTAGGAATGGAGGACGGGCCGCCCTTGATCGCCAAGTTTTATCGCCCGCAACGCTGGACCGATGCTGCGATTTTGGAGGAGCATCAGTTTGTTCGTGAATTAGCTGCGCAAGAAATCCCGGTCGTACCTGCCTTGGTATCTGCGGATGGCCAAAGCCTGCATCAGTATCAAGAATTTCGGTTTTCGGTTTTCCCTAGGCAAGGAGGGCGAGCGCCGGAGTTGGATCAGCCGCAAACGCTGGAGTGGCTGGGGCGGTTTATCGGACGTATCCATGCGGTAGGTGCGCAGCAGACTTATCAGCACCGACCTGGCTTAAACCTCGATACTTTTGGTCATGTGTCAAGAGCCTATTTATTGGAATATGCCGGCATGCCGCGTGATTTATTGGCGGCCTATACCAGCGTCACGCAATTGGTGTTGGACGGCGTAGCGCAGGCATTTGAGCGGGCAGGGCATGTCAGCCAGATTCGTTTGCACGGCGATTGCCATATCGGTAATGTTTTGTGGACGGATACCGGTCCGCATTTTGTGGATTTTGACGATAGCCGCATGGGGCCGGCGATACAGGATTTGTGGTTATTATTATCAGGCACGCGAGCAGAGATGACGGCTCAGCTAAGTGACATCATATTTGGCTATGAAGATTTTTTTGAATTCCAGCCACGTCAGTTGCATCTGATTGAGGCGCTGCGGAGTTTGCGTATGTTGCACTACTCCGCCTGGCTGGCACAGCGTTGGGATGATCCGGCATTCAAGCAAGCCTTCCCTTGGTTCAATACCCAGCGTTATTGGCAAGACCGGATTTTAGAATTACGAGAGCAAGTTGCCTTGATGGATGAACCGCCGCTGGTAGTTTAATTGCTGCCAACTGATGTGGCAGCTTACTATGGCAACTTGAAATTCGTTGCCATAAGGGCGCGAGCAAATATCTAACGCAAAGCGCTAAGACCGAATTCTTGCAAACCGTCTGGAGCGTTTTTGCAGATGCCGTGTTGGCGATGCCGGGCTATCCGTTAAAATGCTGCCATTCCTTCACTTTTGAAATGCGCATCATGACTCAGGACGAACTTAAACAAGCCGTAGCCCAAGCCGCTATTCAGTACGTTGTAGAAGATAGTATTGTCGGTGTCGGTACTGGCTCTACTGCCAATTTTTTCATTGATGAATTGGCTAAGATCAAACATAAAATCAAGGGCGCAGTCGCCTCGTCAGAAGCAACCGCAGCCCGTTTACGCAGTCATGGGATTAGCGTATTTGATTTGAATAATGTCACCTCCATGCCGGTATATATTGATGGTGCGGATGAAATTACACCCCAAGGTGCAATGATCAAGGGTGGCGGTGCGGCTCTGACTCGCGAAAAAATTGTTGCTTCAGTTGCGGACAAATTTATCTGTATCGCCGATGGTTCTAAGCTGGTCGATTTGCTGGGTAAATTTCCACTACCAATCGAAGTGATCCCTATGGCGCAAGCCGTCGTTGTTCGCAAGCTTAATGCCCTCGGTGGCGAAGCGCGGCTACGCTTAAAAGATGGCGTGCCTTTGCTAACGGATAACGGCAATATCATCATCGACGTGCATGGCTTGCAAATTGCCGATCCGGTAGCGATGGAGGCGGCTATGAATAATATCGTCGGTGTGGTGACAGTCGGTTTGTTTGCGCAACAAGGCGCGAATGTCTGCTTGTTGGGTACGGCTGAAGGTGTTAAAACGCTGAATTTTTAATTTAGCGCAGGCTGTTTCCTCACATTGCAGGTGAGTTTTGCTAGTGTAAAGTTTTGCCGTTTTTATATACTCCCATTATGTATATTTAAGTTGTCCAGAAGTTTGTTGGGCAGTAGCTTAATTTTTTAAAAAATAATGGGGAGTATATTAATCTTAGGTAGACTGAACTTAGTAGATTGAAGAGTATAAGCAGCGAAAATACTGAGGACGATCAAACAAGATCCGCAGTTTTTTCGCTGTACTTATATCGTAATAGTATTTCCTGAGGTTATACCTTTGCTATTACTTCGCATTAATAGTGATAGGGATCGCTACTTTTGCAGTACGTCCGGCAGAATCAACAACGGACACGCTCAAACTATAACTGCCTGTTACCGGACTCGCCCAAGCGGCGATCACGTTCATTCCGCTCATAGAAAAACTCATTCCCATCGGTGCACCAGAGATCGTGATGGATAACGACGTCGCACCAGGATCTGTGATTCCTATCGTTCCGGAAAGCGCTTTACCCGCGACGCCTACCATGGTTGGCACTGTGATTACCGGACCGCTTACGCTAGTCGTGCTAATTGTTACGGTGAAAATACCTTGACCGCTCAATCCGGTTTTGCTGTCTTTTGCAATCACAGTCACAGCATAGTTGCCTGTTATCGGCGTTGCCCAGCTCACGATGCCAGCTACACTAATAGTCATCCCGGCGGGTGCGCCAGTCATTGTGTAAGTCACTGGATTGGACGCAGTGACCGACACGCTAAACGACAATGCCGTGCCCGCTTTGCCCAAAATAGTCGTTGCATTGACTACGGGCGCTTGAGTCGTTGTCGCGGCAGTGATTGTGATGGTATAGATCGCTTGGCCGCTTAGTCCAGTTTTAGAATCTTTTACTGTGACTAATACTGAGTAGGTACCAAGTACTGGCGTCGCCCACGTCACCGCACCGGTATTGCTGATCGTCATCCCGGATGGGGCACCACTTAAACTGTATGTCAATGGGTTGGCGGAAGTAGCAGATACCGTGAACGATAATGCCGTGCCGACTTTGCCAGCAATGCTCGCAGGCGTCACTACCGGCGCAGTCACTGGCATACTTGCGCCAGACAAACTAGTTAATAAGTTGCTGATATTCGGTGTGCCTAAACCAGACAATGAGTCATATCCGATTTTGGCACTACAAGTGGCGCAAGTACCGTCAGAACCTTTGGTGATATCCGCAAACGCACTGGCATAAGCGCCGGGTACAGTTGAGATTTGTCCATATAAAACTGCATGCGGCCCACCTAATGCAGATTTCGCAGTCAGAGCGCGTGAGGCGTTGGCGATCGCGATAATGCCAGCCCACTGCGGGGTAGATAAACTGGTACCACCAGCACTGACCCAACTCGCAGCAGAACTGCCTGAAGGAATAATCGCTACATATTGTCCGGTAGAGGGATCTGCATTGAACGACACATCGGCAACTGTACGACGTGCCACCGTTCCCATCCCTGGCACCGCGTTGGACTGATAAGCTGGTGTGGCTATATAAGCACTGGTGCCACCACCTGTGCCAGACCAACTCACCTCACTGCGCGTACCAGTGCCGGAAAAACTTAAGCTTGTACCGCCAACCGCCAACACATTTGGCGAAACGGAAGGCCATTCAACGGCAGCGCCAGAATCACCTGTCGCAGCAAGATATGTCATATTCGCGGCAGCAAATGCGGCATCAACAGAGCCGGTCCAATTACCTTCTGTCGCACCAAAGCTCATTGAGACCACGCCCGGCCCCATTGCATTGGCTAATTTCACGCCACCGATCAAACTGTTGAGTGAAGCATCAACAGCTTCGATCAAAATAATCCGTGCCAGCGGTGCTGTCGCATGCGCCCACTGCACGTCGAGAGCGATTTCTGTCGCCCAGCCAGAATCATAAGCAGGTGCTGTCGCCGTTAAGGTGCCGCTGGCCGTGTTGTAGACCACTGCAAATTCGCAGCTACTGGCCGATGCTGTCGCAAGCGGGAGTGCCGTTGTGGCAGAGATCGTTTTAGTCGTACAAGCGGGCAAGCCAAATTTTTGATTAAATGTTGTCAGTTCCGCGGCGACATTAGGGTCGTGCATTGCGTCAACGATATAAATGGTTTGTCCCGCACCGAGTTGGGCAGCTTGCGCCGGAGTCAGCGCATTTGTGGTCGCTGGTATGGCTGGCAAACCATAGGCTGCGCGAATTTGCGCTGGTGTATAGGTTGATACCGCAGTTGTCGCAGCAGCCGGGCTAACTGTGCTGCTATCCACTGTAGACTGAAGCTGTGATTGCGTTTGAGTTTCCATGTTCCGATTATGCAAATCTCTAACAATCTCCATTGCAGACACGGTCAAGCGACGTGTTGAAAGATTTTTAAATTCTGTTGGTATCGCTTGTGTATGAGGCGCTAACAATGCAGATACAGCACTGTCCTCAAACTCAGGCGTGTTAAGCAGCACTGGCGCCAGATGAAACGCTGGCTGCGCAATTTGCATTGCTGCTGCGTCAGGTAAATTGGGCACATCGACTTGTAAAGTTGTAGTGCCAGTAGCAACCAAAGGACCGATTTGTATAGAGCTTTGGGCACTGGTGGGCGCATTGGTCGATGCGCTGTCGTTCGCACCACCGCAAGCAGTGAGCAGGCTTGCTACGCACGTGACAAGCAAGCTCCCAATCGTCAGTAGCGAACTATTTTTTGTATTAGATTTTAGTTTAAAGGATGATCTTTTCATGGCTGCAACGCTCCGATATAAAAAATATAGGCGAGGGCCAAAAGTGACAACGATCAGTTTATTTACAGTAGATGTAATTTACGTCTCGTTGGCAACCCCGCTACCATGGCGCTTTCGCGCTGTAGGCCGGTGGCTTTGCGTCCTCGTTTTTCAACAAGTTTGCCCTCAGTGATTCATACTAATTTGTCGTGCTTTTAGTGTCATACAACTATTAGCACTATATAACTTGCTTAATATTATCTATTCCATGGGTAAACTGTACTAGAAAGTAGATCCTAAAAGTTAAATTTTGTTGCGCCACCTCAACTTTTTATAGATTGAGGCAATGAATATACGGTTTCTGATATGGAATAAATAATTAATTTCCAAAAAAATATGCAGTTATTGAAAAAAACGAATATTGTTTATAAAAATATTTCAGAATTAATGATCTGCTAACAGGTGTAACAGAATTGATCAGAATTATTCTAAAAAATTCTCAACAATTTCTTATTTCTCTCTGGCTATTCGCTGACGTTTGATAGGCAGCATATTAGCTGAGCTTATTGCGCACCATTCCATAATATGTTTCTCAAGAAAGTAGCACACCCATGTTTGCCGAATCACTTGGTGATTCATTCCCTGATTTTGTGCGCCTTAGCATTGCGCATCAAATCAACATTGTTGAAGACTTAGTCAAACAAGGCTGGTCACAACAAAACATTTTTTTGTCTGAAAATTTAACTCTGGCGTTGGCGGCGGAATGTCAAGCATTGGCAGATATTGGCGCGTTAAAATTAGCCAATGTCGGTCGTGGTGCTGCGCAAGTGATCAGGCCAGAGATTCGCGGTGATCAAATCCAATGGCTAAAAGCAGGTCAGTCGCTAGCGTGTGACCGCTATCTGCAAATTATGGAAACAGTGCGGCTTGCTTTAAACCAAGCATTGTATTTGGGGCTGGATGATTATGAGAGCCACTTTGCTTTTTATGCGCCAGGGGCGTCTTACCTCAAACATCTGGACCGGTTTCGTGACGATGATCGCCGGATTGTATCCGTGGTAATTTATCTGAACTATCGTTGGTTGCCGGAGCAGGGCGGTGCTTTACGACTGCATCCCATCGATAAGTGCACAGAGGACATTTCGCCACTCGGCAGCCGCATGGTGCTATTTTTATCGGCTGATATGCAACACGAAGTGCTACCCGCAACGCGTGACCGGCTATCTCTCGCGGGTTGGTTTAGACGACGCGCTTGATCTTTAACGTGATCTGAAAACTAAGGTATTTGGGACAAACTTGCCATAAAAAATGCGCAACACCATTTCTATCGCTTAAATGGGTATTATGCATCTTAAAAAAACCAAAAAATCTCGGTGTAAACAAAGCGCTACATCAAGCCTTGCTCAAAAATGAGCTGGAAAATTGCTCCAGCATATTTCCCAACTCACCAAAATCAGAGGTGGCTACTTCACCGTTGGGCGTAAGCTTATCTACCAGACCGGGCAACATTTCCGCCAAATGTACCGCTGCACCGTCGTGCGATAAACCTGCTGCTTCTGCCAATTGCGCTAGCTGGCCATTGCCGAGCGCACTTTTGATTTGGTCTGCAGAGATCGGCAAATTATGACCATTGCTTATCCATGAGCTGACGATATTGCCGAGGCCGGCGTTTTCAAATGCGCTAACTAAACCAGATAAGCCCGACGAGCCAGTTTGATCACTTTGACCATTTTGTCCGTTAGCAGATTGATTATTGGTAAGCATACCAAGCGCAGCTTGTAGCAACATCGCTTTGGGATCATTACCTTGATCCGAGTTGCCGCCCAACATGCCTAATGCTGAATCCAGAAGTCCCATACGATCCCTTTCTGAGGTGGTTGATGAATTACATTACAACGTAAACGACAATCATATTAATACTAAAAAGTTAATCTGATTGTGAACTTTGTATGAATAGTTTCCGGAGGTATTTGTCATCCAAGGTTATTGCTCGCCGAGAGACTATTTTGCAACGCTGTCAGTGGCGCTGCGATTGTGCGCTCTGCTATATTTGCCGCATGAAAAAAATAAAAACAATCGCTTCAAAAATAGGGTTTAGTTTGATTGCTGTGTTATTTGGGGTGAGCTTCACTGCTGCTGGTATTGGAGCAGGTGCGATCCCTTTGGCTAAGCAGATAATTGGTTTGTGGAAAGCACAAAATCTGGTGGCAGTACAGGCGCAGATTGAAAAACTATCCCTGGAAGAGCACGACGGTGAGACCAGAACTTACCAGGTAAAGGCTGAATTTAGTTACAGCTATCAAGCCTTAGGTCACCGCAGCAAGCGCATTAACATCGGCGGCGACAGCAACGATAATATTGGCGACTACCAACGTGATATTTATCGAGAATTGCAACGCGCCAAAGACCAGGAGCAGTCCGTCACGCTCTGGGTCGATCCCGACGATCCTGAGTTTGCCGTCTATGACCGCGCAATTCGCTGGATGCGGTTATTGTTTCTGTTGCCGTTTGCATCGCTGTTCCCTGCTGTGGGGATTGGCGCTTGCTGGGCACTCTGGAAAATCTGGCGGCCTTCGGCTGAACCTGTCATTCCTGTTGTTACAGTAGAATTCGCTCAACAACATCAAGTACCACTTTCTAGCCTGATCATTGCCCCAGAACAAAGCGGTGCGTTGCCAATGGGTGTCTTTGCCGTGTTCTGGAACTTGCTCTCCTGGCCAATCGCTGGGGTGGCATTGTTCTCATCTCATATTGGCAATAATCCACTGATCCTCATCGCCGCTATCTTCCCTCTGGTTGGTATTGGGATGATTCTTTTTGCAGTGAAATTATGGTTTGTCAGAAGCTGCATTGGTCAGCCAGTTTTAGTGACCACCAGAGCGCCGGAAATAGGGTTGAATGAATGGAAAGCGAGCATACGTTTTATACCACCGCTCGGTGAAAGTTTGGGTATGTTACGCACACCGCAAGCAAGTTATCCGGTCAGGATTGAATGCCAGTGTCTTTATGAAGACAGCAGTGGTGAAGATACCAGCACTAAAACCTTGTGGTCACTCGTCGTGGATGAGGTGCAGCTTGCGCATGGAACTTCGCAGACGAGTTTCATGGTCGATTTTCCAGCACAATTGCCAGCCTCAGGTGCTGCGGATGGTAAGAACAAAAAAATTATTTGGAAATTAGTAGTCAGAGTATTTGATGGTGATTTAGTTTTTCCTTTGTTGGTTGGTTTTGCATTGAACGAGTCTTCAAAGATCCACTGGCAATGCCTGCTGCACAAATCAAAACCGCTAGATCAGCTAGATTTGACAAAGCTAGCGGAGGCTGCGTCTTTGCGTAATGCCGCTGATCGCATGAATCCTTGGTTAGGGCGCATCTTTTTATTATTTTTTGTCGCGGTTGCTGGATGGAGTTTGATCAACTTTTTGTTATCGGTGTTTGGTCCTGCTCGTGACGAGGCGCATTCAGAAATGGCGCCTGTACAAACCGAGACATATACACAATTACAGGCAAAGCTTGCTGAGGGTGCTGATCCAAATCGGCGTGACAACGATGGACTAACCAGCTTGATGCAGGCTGCGCAAGAAAAAGATTTGGCCAAAGTGCAATTATTATTATCGAGTGGCGCACGTGTTGACAATGTGACGCCAGTTGTCATTAGCGCTGCAGGTTACCGAATGGGAAACCGCAGCGCCTTATTTGATGCGATTAGTAGCGACGCGGTTGAAGTGGTCGGTGTTTTACTTGACGCTGGTGCCGACATGCGATTAGCCAGCAATCAGGTCTGGACGCCCATGCATTACGCTGCCTATGTCGGTGCTGTGCGCAGTATGCGTGTATTGCGAGAATATGGCGCTGAGATTGATGTGCCGTTTAGCGAAGCGCGCGGTTCTACCCCATTAATGGTTGCTGCGCAATATGATCAGTTGCAGTCAATCCAATTTTTACTGGAATCTGGTGCCGATAAAACGAAATTAGATTTGTACGGAGAAAATGCATGCGGCTATGCGCGTTATTTTAAAAAAACAGCTGCTGCAAAAGCGCTTGACTGCGATTAACCTGAGAGATTAGTTCAAGAGAGTAAGTTCAAACAATCATTTCAAACAAAAAATAATCGCAGCACCGCAGTACTTTACATCCCTCCCCACGCCGCATTTAATGTCGCAATCGCCGCCAGACCTGCGGTTTCTGTACGTAAGATGCGTGGCCCCATACTCAGGGTCAAGACACCTTGTCTGATCGCCAGCATTTCTTCATCATCAGAAAATCCACCCTCAGGACCGATCATCAGGCTGACTGATTGCGCGGGGTGATGACGTGCCCAGTCGGCAAGCGATTGATCTGCTCTGGGCGATAACAAAATGCGTTTATGCATATCTTGCTGTGCCAGCCATTTAGGCAAATCCATAACTGGAGACAAATGAGCCAGGCGATTACGCCCACATTGCTCCGCCGCAGCGACGATAATGCCTTGCCAGTGAGCGAGCTTTTTTTCAGCACGCTCTGCCGATAATCTCACCACACAACGTTGGGATGACAATGGCTGTATGGTCGTCACGCCAAGTTCAATCGCTTTTTCAATAATCCAATCCATCTTGGATGCTTCCGGCAAAGCCTGCGCCAAAGTCAGGGCAAATGGTAGTTCGCATTCTTCCGGTAAAAATACTTTGACTTCTGCGGTGACACTTTTTTTTGTAACGGACACCAAGGTGGCGACATAACTGCCGCCTTCGCCATTAAACAGAGAAATGTTCTCGCCAGCAGAAAGTCGTAAAACAAATATATGGTGAGCGACATCTGTAGGCAGATCAATCGAGGCGCCGATGGTAAGCGGTAAAGGGCAAAAGAAGCGAGGCATGTTCTATTTGTATAAAAGAGTATTCGTGTGACGGTATCGAAAAACGCCATATCATGGAAAAAGATTATACGGCAGGCTTTACTAATTTCGATTTGTGCAAGGAGTGATACTGGGAAGCTGACGGTGCAAATTTCTTATAAAGGAAGATTTTGCGGATAGGCCGCTCCAAGGGTCGCGGCTAAGCACTATATGGATTGCTGCTAAATCATTGCTGTTCGCGCTTTGTTTGTTTTCTTATTGGATTTAAATTTATACTCCCAATTAGTATATTTAAGTGTCCATATATTCATTGGGTATTAAGGCATTTTTTATAAAATCATGGGGGAGTATATTTTTTTTAAACCATCTAAAGCTGGACTGATCGTTTGAAAAAGATCAAATTACCTTATCGCAACGAGTTAAAGATGCGCCTGTATATTCGTTCAACTTGGGCTGATGTTGATGATTTTATAAACTCATATCAAAACTCCCTGATAATAAAATTGCCTTAATGGCATCAACTGTAAAAATTGATAGGAATAAATTGCGAGAGGTGAATATGACAGTTCGCATAGTTCTCCACTCCCGCTCTGTTAAAATAACGGACTTCGCAGAATCTGTTGCATATTTCTAGCCTGTTCGTCGTAGTTTTTCGCTCAGTATTTTCTGCTGGTCGTGTTCAAAGCATGACTCAACAAAGCATTACCTAAGTATTTAAAGCTATAAAGATTTTCCCAGACACTCTTAGCCCAATCTAATCGCCATGACCACATCTATACAGCCAGCTATGCTTACTAAAATGGCCAACGCCATCCGCGCTTTGTCTATGGACGCCGTACAAAAGGCCAATTCTGGCCATCCTGGTATGCCTATGGGGATGGCAGATATTGCCGTGGCACTGTGGAGTGGTCACTATCGCCATAATCCATCCAATCCACAATGGATCAACCGTGATCGCTTTTTGCTGTCGAACGGCCATGGTTCTATGTTGCATTATTCTTTACTGCATTTGACTGGCTATGATCTCAGCATGGACGAGATCAAAAATTTTCGTCAATTGCATTCTAAAACTGCGGGGCATCCAGAAGTCCACATCACACCTGGTGTAGAGACAACCACCGGTCCGCTAGGACAAGGGATTACCAATGGCGTTGGTATGGCCTTGGCTGAGAAATTGCTGGCGGCGGAATTTAATGAGCCTGGCCTAAACATCGTCGATCACCACACGTATGTATTTATGGGAGATGGCTGTTTGATGGAAGGTATTTCTCACGAGGCCTGTTCCTTAGCGGGCACCTTGCGTCTGAACAAACTGATTGCTTTTTGGGATGACAACGGTATTTCTATCGATGGTCATGTCGAGGGCTGGTTCACCGATGACACGCCTAAACGGTTTGAAGCGTATGGCTGGAATGTTGTAAGAGCAGTCGATGGTCACAATCCCGCTGCCGTGTCTGCCGCAATTGTTGCTGCCAAGGCCTCTGATAAACCAACACTGATTTGCTGCAAAACGGTGATCGGTAAGGGCTCTCCGAACATGGAAGGCACGCATAACGTCCACGGTGCTGCCTTGGGCGATAAAGAAATCGCTGCAGTTCGCGCCAATATCGATTGGCCATATCCACCATTTGAGGTACCTGCTGACATCTACGCAGCCTGGGACGCAAAAGCCAGTGGTAATAAAATGGAAGGCGAGTGGAATGCGCAATTTGCTGCCTACACAGAGCAGTTTCCGCACAAAGCGGCTGAACTGACTCGCCGCATGAAGGGTGAATTGCCAGCCAATTTTGACGAAGTCGTCGCCAGTGCCATTAATTCTTGCGTAGAGAAAAAAGAAAACATCGCTACCCGTAAAGCCAGCCAAAACGCGATTCAGGCCTTTGCGCCTTCATTGCCAGAATTCCTTGGTGGTTCTGCTGATTTGACGGGTTCTAACCTGACAAACTGGAAAGAATGTGTTGCGGTACGCGGTAATCAAGCCGGTAATCACATTAACTACGGCGTGCGTGAATTTGGTATGAGCGCGATGATGAATGGTATCGCTTTGCACGGCGGTTACATTCCTTTTGGCGCCACCTTCCTGACTTTCTCTGATTACAGCCGTAATGCGATCCGCATGGCGGCGCTGATGAAAATCCGTACCTTATTTGTCTTTACACATGACTCTATCGGTTTGGGTGAAGATGGTCCTACGCATCAATCAGTTGAGCACATTTCTAGTATGCGTTTGATCCCTAATCTGGATAACTGGCGTCCATGCGACACAGTGGAATCTGCAGCGGCCTGGGCTTTTGCAGTGAAGCGCCACGATGGTCCATCGACGCTGATTTTCTCGCGCCAAAACTTACCCTACCAAGAACGTAGCGCACAGCAAATTGCCGATGTTTCTCGCGGTGGTTATGTATTACAAGATGTTGCCGATGCTAAAGCCGTGCTGATTGCCACTGGTTCAGAAATTGAACTCGCGGTGAAATCAGCCGCCGAGCTGGCAAAGCAAGGCATACCTGTACGCGTCGTGTCTATGCCATCAACCGATGTCTTTGATCGTCAGGACTCAGCGTATAAAGCGAGCGTTCTCGGCAAAGGTTTGCCACGGATTGCAATCGAAGCTGGTGTAACTGACTTCTGGTACAAATATGTCGGCTTGGAAGGTGCTGTTGTCGGCATCGATACTTTTGGTGAATCAGCGCCTGCCAGCGTCTTGTTTAAATACTTCGGTTTTACAGTAGAAAACGTAGTTGCTAAAGTGAAAGCGACTTTAGCGTGAGTAAGCAAAGTATGAGCGATGCCAGCATCATTAAAGAAATCAGCTTGCGTCGTGCGACAGTCGCCGATGCGCAAGCGATTGCCGCTGTACGTATAGAAAGCTGGCGTGCTACTTATCGCGGTGTCATGCCTGATGAATATCTCGATGAAATGAAGCTTGATGACAGTACCGCAATCTGGACTCGTATTCTTAACACATCGGCTGATGAGCTACGTTGCGTATTCGTTGCCATTGCGGATGACGAGATTATTGGGTTCGCCTCCGGGATTCTGTTGAAGGAAGAAAAGCAGGGAATGCATGCAGAGTTAGCTGCGATTTATCTGCGCCCGGCTTATCAAGGTTTAGGTATCGGTCAACGGATGCTGCAAAAAGTCTCGCGTACTTTGCAAGCCATGGGTGCAAAGAATATGTTGGTCTGGGTCTTGACTGGTAACAAGGCAGCACGCCAGTTCTATGAAACTTTTGGCGGTCAATTTTTGATCGAGCAAAACTTCATCTGGGATGAGCTGGAGCTGCAAGAGGTTGCCTATGGCTGGCCAGATTTGAACGAGTTAACTGAATTGCATTTGACCTCGGCAGAGGTTGCGCCGACTTTGCACTGATCGCCAATTTAAGGCCATAGAACCTTAAATTTAAGTAAAAAAGTGTTCTTGGTTTTTATGAAGGCTTCATACCAGTTTTGTAGTAAACCCCTGAAGTAAACCTTAAACTTATAAAAATTTACACAGATTTATAAAGATTTTTCACTGTTTTTATTGGAGATAAAACCATGACGATTCGCGTCGCAATCAACGGCTATGGCCGTATCGGTCGTAACATTCTGCGTGCCCACTACGAAGGTGGCAAATTCAAAAATGAGATTCAGATCGTAGCGATCAATGACCTCGGCAATGCAGAATCTAATGCTCACTTGACTCGTTACGACACTGCCCACGGCAAGTTCCCTGGCACAGTCACTGTCGAAGGCGATACCATGATCGTCAATGGCGACAAGATCAAGGTATTCGCTGAGCGTAATCCAGCGAATATCCCTTGGGGTGAGTTGAATGTCGATGTCGTGCTGGAATGCACCGGCTTCTTCACGACAAAAGAAAAAGCTTCTGCACATTTGGCCGGCGGCGCGAAAAAAGTCATCATCTCTGCACCTGGTGGCAAAGATGTTGACGCAACGATTGTGTATGGTGTGAACCACGGCGTATTGAAGGCAACCGATACCGTTATTTCTAACGCCTCTTGCACCACAAATTGCTTAGCACCTTTGGCGAAGCCTTTGAATGATGCGATCGGTATCGTCAACGGTTTGATGACGACCATCCATGCCTACACCAATGATCAGGTGTTGACTGATGTCATGCACGAAGACTTACGCCGCGCGCGCTCTGCCACGATGAGCATGATCCCGACTAAAACTGGCGCAGCAGCGGCAGTTGGACTGGTGTTGCCAGAGTTGAACGGCAAACTGGATGGTTACGCAATGCGCGTACCAACCATCAATGTATCTGTTGTCGATCTGACATTTGTTGCTGCCCGCGACACATCGGTAGAAGAAATCAATTCCGTATTAAAGGCAGCGTCCGAAGGTGCCTTAAAAGGTATTTTGGATTACAACACAGCGCCATTGGTTTCAGTCGATTTCAACCACAATCCAGCATCTAGTACTTATGACGAAACATTGACTAAAGTATCTGGTCGTTTAGTCAAAGTGTCTAGCTGGTATGACAACGAATGGGGTTTCTCTAACCGCATGTTGGATACAACGGTTGCCTTGATGAACGCGAAATAATTTCAGTTTTTACGATTAAAAAAAAAGCCCCGAACTTTCGGGGCTTTTTTTTGTCTATTGAGTTCAACTGTGTTCAACTATATTCCGCTGTGTTTTGCTATATGTAGCTGCCTTGATTGATCTAACTGGAGATGTCCGACGATGTTTAATCCCAAAAAACTAATGGCCGACAATAAAGGCTTCATCCTGTTCATGCTCGGCATGGTGCTGGTGCGCAGTGCGATGGCAGATTTCTATCTGGTGCCTTCCAGTTCTATGTACCCAACGCTGGTAGAGGGTGACCGAGTAATTTGCAATCGCCTGGCCTACGACGTTAAGTTGCCGTTTACCGATGTCGTACTCAAGCAAGTTGCCGATCCGCAGCGCGGTGATATCGTTACTTTTATCTCACCGCAAGATGGTGTGAGATTAGTCAAACGCCTGATCGCAGTGCCTGGAGATACAGTTGAAATGCATGATGAACAGTTAGTCATCAATGGGGTGCCAGCCAATTACAAAGAAGCATTCGATAGTGCTGAAAATCATCTGACACCAGCTCGTGAATATTCCGGTAAACAGCTGGTGTATCAGGAGACGGTAGGAGATAAACAGCACGGCATTATCATCATGCCAGAGCGCCAAGCTATGCGATCTTTTGGTCCTGTCAAAGTGCCTGAGGGTCAATATCTGATGTTGGGCGACAATCGCGATAATAGCAAAGATTCGCGTTATATCGGTTTTGTGAAGCGGGAATTGATCACTGGGCGTGTCAGTCGCTTATTGTTTTCACTCGACGGTGATAATTATTATTTGCCGAGATTAGAGCGGGTTGCAGCGAGGACTTAAGCTGTCATTGCGCGGATGTTATTTGATGTTTATTTCAGGCTATAGGGCAAAATTCAAAAGCTAATCCAATATTGAGACGTTGGATTAGCTTTTTGGTTTAATGATGGTTGTCAGTAAAATAATCGGCACTCGCACTCTGAATATCATCATATAAAGTTTCTTCTGAAGTAAAACTTGTTTTGCCAGGCAGATGCGGTTCTTGTACAAAATAATTACACAATATGGCTCCGGCTATTGGTATCAGCCAGACCAGTCCTAACTGAATGTATTTTTGTGTTAATTCTAAATTCTTACTCCGCCAAATGCGAATGCTTACAAAAATATTCAGACACAACAGTGCAGCTATCGCTAATGTAAAGATTATTTCCAGACTATTCATTGATTTTGACGTTCTTTTTTTACGAAGTCAGACTGATGTAGCAACATAACCCAGTGTCTCTGAAATCTGCTCTGCGGTAGAGATCAGATCGCCTAGCCATTCTTCTTGCAAGCGGTCTGCTGGTGCGGAAATCGAGAGACCCGCAATCATCTTGCCACTATCATCGCGTATGCCTGCTGCCATGCAGCGTACTCCTAGCTCTAGCTCTTCATTGTCGCGTGCATAGCCATTTTCGCGCACGTCACTAAGTTCTTTTTCTAGCTTGTGTAAATCAGTGATGGAGTTTTTGTTGTGTCCTGCGAGGCCTGTGCGGGTAGCGTAAGCGCGGATTGCTTTTGGCTCGTCCAGGGATAAAAATAATTTGCCCGTAGAGGTCAAATGCAGGGGTGCTCTGCCGCCGATTGCGCGTACCACCTGCATGCCGGAGCGCTCTGAAAAGGCGCGGTCGATGTACACAATCTGATCGCCTTGGCGCACAGATAAGTTGACTGTCTGGTGCGTCTGACGATGTAGTGTACGCATAAATTCCAGCGCTGCCTCACGCACGTTTAAACGACTTTTGACTATATTGCCTAGCTCTAACAGACGCATGCCCAGTCGATAAGAACCGGCTTCAGCTCGGTCTACAAAACGCGTCGTGACCAGATCATTCAAAATCCGGTGTGCGGTGGAGGGGTGCAGACCAGTGACAATGGCAAGTTCTTTTAAACTTACCGGGTCTTGGTAGCGAGACAAGGCATCTAGTAGTGAGACTAGACGTTCTATTACTTGAATGGCAGTTTTTTCTGAGCCGAGCGTATCGTTTTTCATATTATGGTTGGTGCATTGCAATAGCTCTTTATACCATAATGTGAAAAGCAAGTCAGCTAATTGGTGACCTAAGTCGAGGCAAATTGACAACGATTTTTGGAGTTCTCTGATCTGTTCGCAGGCGAATAATCACCAATTGCAACCAACATCAGTAACGGTACTCAAGGCAATTGGAATCACCGCAAGCAAACCCGCCCCTGCAAAGGCATTGCGACAATCTTTCCGCACGGTTTTTTTTACTTTTTCACCAAACTGTTTTTCTACACTTTGATCACGCGCAAAACCTAGCTGCATCTTTTCTATTTCGCTGTGCTTGCCACGGCGATATTCTTCTTTGGCAGTTTGTCTGATATTTTCTAAATCCAAATGTGTGTCATGCGTATCATTAGTTGACGTAGTTATTTTGTCCCCCGAAGTAAGCTCGGCTAGTGGTGTGATGGCTGCAGTAGTCTGTGGCTTGCGCATATCTTCTGTCGCCGGCTTTGGAGGATTGCTGGTATTTGCTAGTTTAGTGTTAGTGACTTTGCTCGCTATGACTGGCGACGTTGTTTTAGCTGGTGTCTTAGGTTTTATCTGAACGAAATTCAGATCGATATAAGTGACTGCGGCTTGCTCCATATCTCTTTGCAATGGCGCTCGCCCCAATTCAAATCGCATCAGCAGTATCAGGGCTGCATGCGCTGCCAGGATAAGGGCGATGGTGGTCAGGTGCTGCGGAATTTTATGTGCAATCGCCATGTTTTGGTTTGGGATGGTGAAGGATGCTTAGAGTTTATTTTAAGCTTTGCTGCTATTTGAGCATCTCATTTGAGATTGGTTCTCACAAGGCTAAAAGAATTTTCATTTTATCAAGTCTGCGCGGCAAACATTTACATCATGTACGAAATACTTGTCGCAATGTACTGTTAAAATCGGCGCGACTATTGTTTTCTGTGTAATCCATAAACTTTCACCCATAACGCCCCGTTGCCATTTCAGGAATTATTCATGAGCGATCAAGAACAAGCCGTTAGCGAATTTAAAAGTAAGAGCGGTCTTAAACGTATTTTCTCCGCATTTTTTTATTCGATTGATGGATTTAAATCGGCCTGGAAAAATGAGCATGCATTCCGACAGGAGCTGGTCTTGGTAGTCATCGGTATTGTCGTCGCACTGGCGCTGCCGGTGTCATCGTTTGAGAAACTGATGATGATTGCCAGCTTGCTGTTGATCTTGGTGGTGGAGTTGATTAATTCAGCCATCGAGGCAGTGGTGGACAGGGTATCGCTAGAGCGTCATACCTTGTCTAAAAACGCGAAAGACTTTGGCAGCGCTGCTGTGCTGCTGACTTTTTTAATCTCGGTGGGCACTTGGGGTGTGGTTTTATTTAACCGCTTTTACTATTGATTACTACTAGACCAACACGCTTATATTTAGCAGATATTTGGACTCAATAACTGTGTGTAGTGGTACAAATATCATATACTCCCCTCAATTTTATTAAAATTGTGCCTATCGTCCAAATATTATATGGACAATGAAAATATACTATATGGGAGTATATAATTTACTTATGAGAAAAAAGTCTAGTTTTTTCTATTTTTACTTATCTATTTAGTTGCTTAACTCGCCAATTAGCCAAATTTTCAGAACCTGAGTTCAACACGCCGGGTTGCTTCAGGCAGATTCAGAATCACCTATCTTTAACCAGCTTGCCTACTTATCGCGACTGTCTACCATGACCCATATTCCTCACATAACTTCAACTCACGATCTCGCTTTATCTGACGCATTGACTACTTGCATCAACAATAAAACCAAGCCTTTGGGCAGTCTTGGTATGTTGGAGCGGCTCGCCAGGCAAATCGGATTGATTCAGCAAACTACTCAACCTGTGCTGACTCAGGCGGCGATTATTGTATTTGCGGGTGATCATGGTGTGGTGGCGGAAGGTATCTCCGCGTTTCCGCAAGATGTCACCTGGCAGATGGTAGAAAACTTTTTGGCAGAGGGTGCGGCGATCAATGTGTTTGCCCGACAAAACGCGATTGCGCTGCATATTGTGGATGCCGGTGTCAAGCATGACTTTGGCGTGCGTACGGGTTTGCTGGATCGTAAAATCGCTGGCAGCACGCGTAATTTTGCCAAAGAAGCTGCGATGTCGGCAGAACAGTGTTTGGTGGCGCTGAAGAACGGCCAAGAGATCGTCGCTGCTTTGCCTGGTAACGTGCTTGGTTTTGGCGAAATGGGTATAGGCAACACCACGTCCGCCGCTGCTTTAATGCATCAACTGACGGGCATCCCTGTTGCTGATTGTGTAGGTGCTGGTACTGGGTTGGATGCAGCAGGTATCCGCCGCAAGCAACAAGTGATTGAAGATGCGGTTAAATTGCATGGCAAACAGAGTGATCCTTTGGCAGTATTGGCCTGCTTTGGTGGATTCGAAATTGCAACGATGGTCGGTGCCATGCTGGCTGCGGCAGAGCGTCGCATGGTGTTACTGATTGATGGTTTTATTGTGACCAGCGCATTATTGGTCGCGGCCAGATTGCAGCCAGCTATTCTCGATTATTGCGTCTTCGCCCATTGCTCGGACGAGAGCGGACATGCCAAGATGCTGGCCGCATTAGAGGCGCGTCCTTTGCTGCAATTGGATTTGCGTTTAGGTGAGGGTACGGGTGCCGCCTTGGTGTATCCGTTAGTGCAAGCGGCAGTTAATTTTATGAATCAGATGGCGACGTTTGAATCAGCCCAAGTCAGCGAAAAATCCTGATATTAGCCACGCTACTCTAAAACAATGATGCATCAAATTCGCCTCTTTTTTATTGCCTTGCAATTTTTTACGCGTATCCCGATTCCGTCTTGGGTCGGGTTTGAGGCGGCGTGGTTACATCAGGCATCGCGTTATTTTCCGGCAGTTGGGTGGGTGGTCGGCTTGGTCACTGCGACGGTGTTTGGTTTGGCATCTCTGGTATTGCCACAGACGGTGGCGGTTATTTTGTCGACCGTGGCGGGCATTATGTTGACAGGCGCTTTTCACGAAGATGGTTTTGCCGATGTTTGCGATGGTTTTGGGGGAGGCATGACACCAGAGCGCGTATTAGACATCATGAAGGACTCACGTGTTGGAGCATATGGCGCGATTGGTATTGGCATGCTGCTGCTAACCAAAGTGAGTGTACTTGCCAGCATGCCTGCGTCGTATGTGATCCCTGCATTATTGGTCGCCCATCCCTTATCACGGTTGGCATCTTGCAGCCTGATTTTTTTGATGGACTATGCGCGGCTGGAAGGGAAAGCAAAGCCCTTAGCGCAGCATATGTCGGGGTTGGAATTAGTAGTCGCTTGCGCCACCGTTTTTTTACCGGCCCTAGCTTTATTTTATGTGCAGTTGCTGCCGTTAAAAAATCTTATGCTAGGCGTCATTTTGTTGTGTCTGGCAAGTTGGTGGCTGGCACGTCTGTTCAAGCGCAGGATTGCGGGTTACACCGGTGATTGTCTGGGCGCGGTGCAGCAATTGTCCGAAGTCGCGTTTTATCTCGGTCTATGCAGCTTTATCTGATCCGTCACCCCAAGCCCGAGATCGTATCCGGTATTTGTTACGGGCGCTCTGACATCCTTAGTTCAGAGGTTGAATGTGAATTGGTATTGCCTGCATTAAGAGCCGCATTACCTGCGGATATTCCAGTCTATTCCAGCCCTTTACAACGATGCGCGCTGCTGGCAAATTATTTGCATCCTGCGCCTGTTTTCGACCCACGTTTGATGGAGATGGATTTTGGTGATTGGGAATTAAAGAGCTGGGATCAGATTCCGCGCGCAGAGATTGATGCCTGGGCTGCTGATGTCAGTAATTACCGGCCTGGTGGTGCAGAAAACGTAACAGAGATGGCAGCACGCGTGATACATTTTCTGCAAGATGCAAAAAACATAATGATGAATGCAGGACAACAGCATCTTGCAGTAGTATGTCACGCAGGTACGATGCGTTTAATGTTGGCATATCAGCCTGCAATCGATCTTATTGCTTTAGCAAAACGGGTAGAGAGCTATCCACAAACGATAGGTTTTGGTGAATGCAAACAATTGCAACTAGGCGAATGTAACATTTAGGTCCAATGTTAAAATTGGTGAAATCACACCAATTGAATTGTTAATGCTGAAGTATGCCAGCTCAGCAAGGAATGTATTAATGATAGAACTACGTAAAAGTCCCAGGGTGAATGTCACCTGGCGAGCCGTAATCAAGCTGGCAAACGGGCAATTGATGCCTGCAAAAATCGTGAATATTTCGACGGGTGGCGTATTGCTACAGTGCCCAGAAAAGTTGGAAGTCAATGCCGAATACCAAATCATGATGGAAGTACCTAGCATCGATTTCGCCAAGAAAGAACAATTTAAAGTTCCTTGCAAAGCCCACATACAACATATCATTTTGACTGGCGATTTTTATCGGGTCGGGGTGAAGTTTAGCGAACTGTCCGATTTGCATCAGCGCTTGCTCGATGCCTGGATTTCCAAATCCACTGTAAGCGATCAATCTAATTAGCCCACTGTAAAGTGGGTCGATTGCTGCGTCGATTCGCCGCGAAGCGATATTTTTCCGGTCCTTACGGCGGCTAGTTACCACGTCGAACCGAGTCTTTCGCTTGCCGCCAAACCGCTATCGCCTTAGAATGGCGAAGTTTTGGTGCTCGCAGACATATCCATGTCTGCGGTTAAACGGGAAACACAATGCAAAGTTTGATTTTTGCAAGCGTGTGCTGCCCCCGCAACGGTGAATAAGCGCTGTATCGAGATTGACTCAATCATGTCAATGAACAGATCAATGATCTGATCAATACAGCCAGCCTTTCGCATATACCACTATGTCGTCGTTCAGGCATGGGAAGGTCGGAAGGTGATGCTTGTCAGCCCGGATACCGGCCAGAATAAGTGAAGCGTCATCCGTAATCAAGTTCATTGATGTTGATGAGCGTTGGTGAATGCCGATGATGCTTTGTATTCATGCAGCCTGCGGGGACGTTGGCTGCTTGCCCCTTTTCAATTGTGATCATGACCTCTGCATTTAAACCGCTCGCCATCAGCTTTGCTGTGGCCGCTGCTTTTTCCTCTTCTTCTGTGTTTGCTCAATCGGCTGTTCAGCCCAATGCGAGTCAACAGAATTCCGATAACACTAACAACGCCGCAAATGTTGTTATCACTGCTGGCCGTCAGGTGCAGGCAGCTAAAGACGTATTGGCTGATAACGTAGTAATTACTGCTGCTGATATCGCCAAGTCGGGCGCGGCCTCTGTTGCCGAATTACTGCAACAACAACGTGGTGTAGAAATCACGACAAACGGCGGCGCAGGTACCAATGCTTCTGTGTATATCCGTGGTGCAGGCAATGCTCAAAACGTCGTGTTAGTAGACGGCATACGAATCGGTTCTTCCACTACTGGTGGCGCTACCTGGGCGACAATTCCTTTGGCGCAAATTGAGCGTATCGAAATTGTGTACGGCCCTTTAAGCAGTCTGTACGGCGCTGATGCAATGGGTGGCGTGATACAGATTTTCACTAAAAAAGGTGGCTCTGTTATTACCCCGACAGTGTCAGCAGGATTGGGTAGCTACGGTTTGAAGAAATTGGCCGCTGGTGTTTCTGGTGCGACCGACAATCATTTCAGTTTTGCCCTGAACGCTGCTCATGATGAGGCTGATGGTTTCTCGGCAACCAAGCCAGGCGCAGGTCCATACTCCTACAACGCAGACAAAGATGGCTACACCTTAGACAGCGTCAGTGGTCGTTTAGGTTATGAAGTGATGAAGGGGCATGAGTTGGGTCTGACTTTCTTGCAAAGTCGTTTGAGTGCCCAGTTTGATGCAGGTCCTGGCTACGATGACCGCAGCATCCAAAAGTTGGAAACCTTAGCAGTGTTTAGCAAAAACCGTATCGCGCCTAACTGGCTCAGCACTGTGCAACTGGCACAGACAGCAGATAAAAGTTTTACCGATGCCTCCTATGGTCAAAGCCAGATTGACACGACCCAGACTAGCTTTAACTGGCAAAATGACATCATGCTTGGCAAGGATGTTTTACAATTAGTTTATGAGCACCGCGAAGAAAAAGTGAACGGTACTACAGTAGAAGTCGAGGGCAAACGTAAGACCAATTCGGTAGCTGGTTCTTATGTGTTTAAGCAAGATGCTCATCTGGCCAGCGCCAGCGTACGTTACGATGACAGTTCACAGTACGGTTCTAAAGCGACTGGCAGTATCGCTTACGGCTATCGCTTAACCAATGCATTGCGTGTGAATGCAAGTTACGGTACCAGCTTCCGTGCACCGACGTTTAATGAACTGTATTACCCAAGTTATGGCATTGCGACTAACAAACCAGAACAGGCAAAAAATGCCGAGATCGGGATGTTCTACGAAGATGATATGACGCAGTTCAGCGCCGTGTATTACTCCAATAAAGTGACAGATTTACTGGCGTATGCCAATGTTTGTCCGGTCCAACAATCGACACATCAGTATGGTTGCGCCTATAACGTCAACAAGGCAACTTTGTCTGGTTTAACTTTAGGCGGCTCTACTCATCTGGGTGATCTGACATTGCGCGGATCATTGGATTTGCAAGATCCAAAAGATGATACAACTGGTTTGCGTCTGGCGCGCCGTGCTAAGCAACACGGTAGTCTGGCAGCTGAATACGCATTGGGTAAAACCAAATTGGGCGTAGAAACGCTATTCTCTGGCCAGCGTTTTGATGATGTAGCGAACAAAAAAGTGTTAGCCGGTTATAGCTTGCTAAACCTGTACGCCACTTATGATGTCGCTACCAACTGGTCTGTGATTGGTCGCTGGAACAACGCGCTGAACAAAGATTATGAACTCGCTAAAAATTATGCAACAGCCGGTTCTAATGTATTTGTTGGCGTGAATTACGGTTTTAAGTAAATCTACATTCAGCTCAAATTAAGTTAAATTTAAGCGTGGAATAAATTGATTTTCCCTTGCCCATTTTTTGCTAGCAGAAGATCGGCAAGGAGTTTAAATAGGGTGTGCAGCTTGATGTACAGCTCGATATGCAACTTATGCCAACACGGCAAATTGTGACAGATTTTTCCTGTCGATTTCTTCCATAAGGCTGACCGTGACTCTTGCTACTTCTTCCGGCTCCGGCATTGTTTCCTCAGCGATTACCAACAAACAGCCTAATTCCTGGCGCGCCTCACGCATCATTGGTATTTTAATTTTTTTGTCGCTCACCAGCATCGCTATAGCTTGTGTGACTGGCTCAGTCTCACTGTCTTTTTCAGAATTATTCCATGGCTTGCTAGAACTATTGAACCGCAAGCCTTCAACCCTTGCAGCGACTTTATTAGAGCTGCGTTTAAGCCGTGCGATGCTCGGGTTTGTTACCGGCGCGACCTTGGCTTTGGCCGGTGTATTGATGCAAGCCCTGCTGCGTAACCCTCTAGCTGATCCTTACGTACTGGGTATTTCTGGTGGCGCATCGGTTGGCGCATTGACTGTTATGTTGTTGATCGGTATGAGCTGGCTAGTCGATTTGGCCGCGTTTGGTGGTGCGATTGCTGTCGCGGCTTTGCTGTTTCTTTTAGCGTATCGTGATCTGCGCGGCAGTGGCAGTTCTGACGGTAGTGCGCCATTGTTATTACTGACGGGAGTGATCGTTCAGGCTGGTTGTGGTGCCGTGATTACCTTGATGCTGTCCATCGCGCCAGATAGCCGTTTGCGCGGTATGGTGTTTTGGATGATCGGCGATTTGTCCAATGCCGACGCACGCGTTTTCCCCTGGGTGATCTGGATTGTCGTCTTATTATTTGCCTTGCGTATGGCAAGGGCAATCAATGTCGCCGCCATGCATGCAGATAACGCCATGACCTTGGGTATCAATATCGGAAAATTACGCCAGGCCTTATTTTTCTGTGCGGCTTTGTTAACCGCCAGCGCAGTCAGCAGCGCCGGTAGTATTGGATTTGTCGGATTGATTATTCCGCATGCCTGCCGCTTTGCCTGGGGCGCAGATCATCGCTTATTGATTCCCGCTGCGAGTCTGGCGGGCGGTAGTTTTTTAGTCTTGGCTGATACCTTGGCACGTACAGTCGTCGCGCCCCAGCAATTACCAGTTGGCGTGATCACGGCCATGATTGGCGTGCCGCTATTTTTGCTGCAACTGCATCAGTTAAGAAAGCAGGTGCGCTGATGAATGCAGCTCTCCAAATAGTACAAACATTATTAAGTACAACCGATTTGCATCTGTCTGTCGGCAAACGCACGCTGGTAACGGAGTTGCAATGGCAAGTCAATACTGGTGAATGCTGGTGCATCATCGGACGTAACGGCGCCGGCAAAAGTACCTTGCTGCGTACCTTGGCAGGTATGCGTGCCATCGAGCAGGGTAATGTCGCAATTAAAAATAAAAAAATCCAGCAATGGTCGCTCACAGACTTAGCAAAAGAACGTTCCTTTCTGCCACAGGGCAGGATAGATGCCTTTGGTTATAGCGCTATCGAAACCGTATTGAGTGCCCGCCATCCATATCATGATGCGCATTATTGGGAGTCAACTAGCGATTTGGAATTGGCGCATCAAGCCTTACAGGCACTCGATGTTGCCGACATGGCAGAGCGCGATGTACGCAGCTTGTCCGGTGGCGAGCGGCAACGTGTGGCGATCGCTGCTTTACTGGCGCAAGATGCCAATTTAATGCTGTTAGATGAACCCGCTAATGCGCTGGATTTGGCGCATCAGGTCAGCGTGATGCAATTATTTTCTCGCTTATGTCAGGAGCAAAATAAGGCGGTCGTGATGGTCAGCCATGATCTTAATCTGGCACATCGGGTCGCCACTCACGCATTATTGTTGATGGGTGACGGACGCTGGCTGGCTGGTGCCGTCGATGATGTTATGACCGCCGACAAACTCAGTCTTTGTCTGGGTCATCCGCTGGAATTAGTACAGCATGGTGAGCAGACTATTTTTTTACCCGGACACTAAATCATGAATCAAGAAAATAACACGCCGGAAGACAATATCAACACCCGTCATCTGCGCCGCATGCAGCGTAAAAAAGAGTTGATGGATCAAAAGATCGACGCCGCACAGCGTAAGACTGGCGTCGTAGTGATTAATGCCGGGAATGGCAAGGGCAAAAGTTCTAGCGGTTTTGGCATGGTGATGCGGGCGATGGGGCATGGTATGCAAGTCGGCGTGGTGCAATTTATTAAAGGCGCGATGTCGACTGGCGAAGAGATTTTCTTACGCCGTTTTCCAGAGGAAGTCAGCTTCCATGCCATGGGAGAAGGCTATACCTGGGAGACCCAAAACCGCGAGCGTGATATTGAAAAAGCCCAGCTTGCCTGGAAAAAAGCCCAGGAGTTTTTGCGTGATCCCGCAATTGATATGGTCTTGTTAGATGAGTTGAATATTGCACTCAAATACCATTATCTAGACGTGCAACAAGTGATTGCCGACCTCGATGCTCGTCCAGAAATGCAGCACGTGATCATCACCGGGCGCGGTGCTTTGCCGGAGTTAATTGAAGTCGCCGATACCGTGACCGAGATGCAAGTCGTCAAGCATGCCTTTAAAGATGGCATCGTCGCGCAAGCCGGGATTGAGTGGTAAAAATCATATACTCCCCATCTATTTTGATATAAATGGCCAGATGTCCAGTAATTACTTGGACAATAAAATATACTGGATATGAGTATATTTATCTACGTTAATTCTGATCTACATAAATTCCATGACTAAACACACCACTTTCGCTCGCGTTGTCCTCATCTCCGCTATCGCTTCTGGTCAAGGCAAAACCACGGTAACAGCGGCATTGGCACGTAAGTTGGTGAAACTGGGGCAGCGGGTGAGAGTGTTTAAAACCGGTCCAGATTTTATCGATCCCATGATGTTGCAACGTGCCAGCGGTGCGCCAGTGTTATCGCTGGATTTATGGATGGTCGGCTTGGATGCGTCGCAAGCCATGCTGGCAAAAGCAGCGGCTGAGGTAGATGTGATTTTGATTGAAGGCGTGATGGGTTTATATGATGGCAATCCCTCTTCAACCGATTTGGCACGCGCATTTGGTGTGCCGGTACTGGCGGTGGTGGATGCTTCTGCGATGGCGCAAACCGTCGGTGCTGTGGTGATGGGGTTGCGTGATTTTGGTCCGGTACCGATGGCCGGCGTGATTGCTAATCGGGTAGCATCAGTAGGGCATGCCCGGATGGTGGCTGACGCGATGCAGAAAATTCCTTCACCTGCGATGTCGATGCTGGCGAGCTTGCCGCGCCAAGAGCAAGCTTTACCTGAGCGTCATTTAGGGTTGGTCTTGCCTGATGAAGTCGCACAAATCGAACAAATTTTAAATGCGCAAGCCGATCAGCTGGTATTGGATTTGGATGCATGGAATGCTTTGCCACTGACGCAATTTGAGCAAATCATATCGTCTGAAAAAACACCGGAGCTTTTAAAAGGTAAGACCATCGTCATCGCTCGAGATGTTGCTTTTGCGTTTATCTATCCCGCCAATCTAGTATGTCTGCAAGCCCTGGGCGCACAGATAATATTCTTCTCACCGCTGGCAAATCAATCCGTGCCGCCAGATGTAGATGCGGTATATCTGCCCGGCGGCTATCCTGAACTTTATGCAGAAACCTTGAATCAAGCTGAGCAATGGCAAACGTCGATACGCGCCGCGCATGCGCAAGGAATGCCAATTCTGGCGGAATGCGGTGGCATGATGGCATTGACCGATAAGCTTATTTATCAGACGAGTGAAGTAATGAACGATCAGCCAAATAGTCCGCAAAATACCGCACAAAAAAACACTTGGAACATGGCAGGCATCATCCGTGGTCAGGTTGTTATGCAAAAACGCTTGGCGGCCTTGGGCGCGCAAGCATGGGTGAGTAAGCATGGTGAATTACGCGGGCATACTTTTCATTATTCACGCTTTGAGACCAGTTTGGCGCCAGCACATCACACGATCAAGCATGCTAATCAAGAGGCAGGTGAGGCAATTTATCGTGACGGTAATTTATTTGCTTCATATTTTCACGCTTACTTCCCATCAAATCCAGTCGCCGTTGCCCACCTGTTTTTAGGAGAGCCGATATGACGCGCACTCTGGTTTTTGGTGGTGCCCGTTCCGGTAAAAGTGCTTATGCCGAACGCCTGGCAAGTGCTTCTGGCAAACCAGTAATTTACCTCGCCACTGCACAAGCGGGCGATGCCGAAATGCAGAGCAGGATCGCACACCATCAGGTACAGCGCCCGGCTGAATGGGTGACGGTGGAACAAGCTTTATTACTTGCAGATGCGATCACCCGGCACAGCACAGCAGACAATCTTATTCTGGTAGATTGCCTGACCCTGTGGTTATCGAATTTATTATTCGCCGAGCAGATCGACTATCCTGATGTTGGAAAAATTATGCCGCCGGATATCTTTACCGAGCAACGCAGCTTGTTTTTAAACATCTTGGAAGCTTGCGCCGGAGATGTGATTATGGTTTCTAACGAAGTCGGTATGGGCATCATTCCCCAAGGTGCAATTTCGCGTTGGTTTGTTGATGAGGCAGGGCGCTTGAATCAAGCTGTTGCCGCGCAGTGCGAACAAGTGACCTGGGTCGCCGCAGGTTTGCCGTTGCATTTAAAATCTAAACATTAAATTCGGTTTCTTTAACCCGATATCACTAATGTTACCAATACCAACAACAACGCCGATTACGCCAATAACCCCAATATCATGTTAATGCTGACTTCCAGTCTGGTTTTACTTTGCGTTGCGCTAGGCCTGGCGTTGGACACCTGGTTGGGAGAGGCGCGGCGCTGGCATCCGCTGGTGGGGTTTGGCAACCTGGCAAACCTGTTTGAATCTTACTTGAATCGTCCCAACGCCAATCGACTGATCGGTGCTTTGGCTTGGTGCTTGGTGGTCTTGCCGATTGTTGGTCTGGCACAGGCGCTGCTAATCTGGTGTACGCACTTCAACCTTTGGCTGGCTGTGGTAGCGCATACCGTCTTGCTGTATTTATGCATAGGCTTACAAAGCTTGCGCGACCACGCTGAGCCGATTTTCCGTGCGCTGATCAAAGGTGATTTAGCCGAGGCCCGACTCCGCACGTCTTACATCGTCAGCCGCGATACAGCGCAGGCGACCGAGCAGGATTGTTCTAAAGCGGCGGTAGAGTCGGTGTTAGAAAATGGTTGTGACGCCGTGTTCGGCACGCTGTTTTGGTTTGTGCTTCTGGGCGGCGCTGGCGCAGTGTTGTATCGTCTGGCAAATACGCTGGATGCTATGTGGGGTTATCGCACGCCGCGCTTTTTACGCTTTGGCTGTGTCGCCGCTCGCATTGATGATGGTCTCAACTGGATACCTGCAAGACTCACTGCGATCTCTTACGCTGTTTTGGGCAATACGCAGCTCGCGTGGCAATGCTGGCAGAAACAAGCACCTCAATGGCCTAGCCCCAATGCAGGGCCAGTGATGGCAGCCGGAGCCGGTGCGCTGGAGGTCACGTTAGGTGGTCTGGCTAGTTACGACGGCGTGCCAGAACAACGACCAACTTTAGGTGCGGGTAAACCGCCGATGGCGCGGGATATTCCAAGAGCATGGCTGTTGGTGCGCAACGCCAGCTTGTTATGGCTGGGTTGTTTGACCATCGCCGCGACTCTGCTGAATAGATAACAAGGCACATTTTGGTATGCTAGAACATGGCGGCAATCTACGTGATGCGATTACTCATTTTGGTCGGCCGCTAGCGGAGTGGTTAGATTTATCGACTGGCCTGAATCCGCATTTTTATCCGGTATCGCCAACATTATTGACCGCGAATGCCTGGCACCGTTTACCTGAAAAATCTTTGGCATTAAGCCAGGCTGCCCAAGCATTTTATGGCGCGCCAGCGATGCTAGCCGTAGCGGGAACGCAAGCCGCAATTCAGGCTTTGCCCTATCTTCGGCCAGCATCTAAAGTCGTAATATCGGCTCCGTCATATGCCGAGCATGCACATCAATGGCGGCATGCGTATAGCCTGAACGGGTATAACGAATATCAACGACATGAGGTCCGTGAGCTAGCTTACGACCAATTAGCAACAGCAATTGCCGACGCGGATGTAGTCGTAGTCTGCAATCCTAACAACCCGACTGGCGCAACTATCACGCAAGATATTCTGTTGGACTGGGCAGCACAATTAGCACGTCGGGGTGGGTGGCTGATCGTGGACGAAGCCTTTGCTGATACGACACCAGCCATCAGCGTTGCTGTCTTTGCCGATCGTCCAGGTTTGATCGTACTGCGCTCCATTGGTAAATTTTTTGGTCTGGCAGGATTGCGACTCGGCTTTATCGCCGCACAAATAGATTTGCTCCAAGCTTTAGAAAATCACTTAGGACCTTGGACCATCAGCGGCCCCGCACAAGCGATTGCCTGCGCCGCATTCAATGATCACGACTGGCAAAATTCAACCCGCATCCGCTTAGCTGCACAGGGCGAACGTCTGAGAAGACTATTGCAGTCACATCACATCAACTGCAGCGGCACGGATTTATTTCAATGGTGTAGCGAGAAAAGTTTAAGCTGCGATGCCGAATTATTTTGGCAGCGCATGGCAGAGCAAGGTGTATGGCTGAGACTATTTCGCACATCGGCGCGCGGAGTGCGTTTTGGATTGCCTGCTGACGAGGCTGGTTGGCGGAGGTTGGAGCAGGCGTTGCAAGTAATGTAAAGAATATACGTCTTGTATTAGCGTTATAGTAATATCTTGCATCGCACAACGGTAGCCATCGAAGGTGATGTGTTTTGATGTGTTTTGATGTGTTTTGATATGTTTTGATATGTTTATAAGTAACATTCAAATCACTCTATCGTAAATTGATAGTTATAAAAATCTGCCTAATCTATTTTCTGAAAACAAGAACAACCAATGACCCAAACCTCCAACAACTTAGCCACAGAATCTTGGGCGATTGCCGATCTCCTGCGTGGTGATTTCAAACAAAGCCAGTATGGGCGCATCATTTTACCGTTTTGCCTATTACGTCGCTTAGAGTGCGTATTGGAAGCGAGCAAAGACGCGGTACTGGCTGAGTATCAAAAAGTGCAGGGGATGAATTTGCCGGAGGAGGCGCAAGAGAAATTAATATTGCGTGCGACTAAAATCGGTACTGAATCACTAAGCTTCTATAACACCTCCAAAATGGATTTGTCCAAGCTTGGCGAGAGCGGTATCAAAGCTAATCTGGAAAGTTATATCCAAAGCTTCTCCAAAGATGCCCGCGAGATTTTTGAGTACTTTAATTTTGCTGAATTCATCGGTCAACTCAACGATGCGAACTTGCTCTACAAAGTGGTACAAAAAGTCCGTACCATCAATCTCAGCCTTAACGCCGTTTCCAATCATGATATGGGTCTGGTGTTTGAAGAACTCATCCGCCGCTTCGCTGAAGGCTCCAACGAGACAGCGGGTGAGCACTTTACCCCACGCGATATTGTCCGCCTGACGACTTCTCTAGCGTTTATGGAAGACGATGATGCGTTGACTAAGCCCGGTATTATCCGCACTATCTACGACCCTACAGCAGGCACAGGCGGCTTCTTGTCAGCAGGGATGGAATACGTGCATGAGCTGAATCCTAACGCCGTCATGCGCGCTTATGGGCAAGAACTCAACCCTGAAAGCTACGCCATCTGTAAAGCCGATATGCTCATCAAAGGGCAAGAGGTCGGCAATATCAAGCTTGGCAACACGCTCTCCAACGACCAGCTGTACGCCGATAAGTTTGATTACATGCTGTCCAATCCGCCGTTTGGTGTTGATTGGAAAAAGATCGAACAAGAGATCATTGACGAACACCATCACAAAGGCTTTGATGGTCGCTTTGGTGCGGGTTTGCCAAGGGTATCGGATGGCTCCTTATTATTCCTCCTACATCTCATTAGCAAACTACGCGACGCCAAGGACGGCGGTGGCCGTATCGGTATCATTCTGAATGGTTCACCGCTGTTTACGGGTGGCGCAGGTTCGGGCGAATCAGAAATCCGTCGTTATATTCTGGAAGCCGATCTATTAGAGGCCATCGTCGCCTTGCCGACTGATATGTTCTACAACACCGGCATCGCTACTTATGTCTGGGTACTATCGAATAAAAAAGCCAAAGATCGCAAAGGCCAGGTGCAACTGATCAACGGCGTTAACCTTTGCGGCAAGATGCGCAAATCCTTGGGCAGCAAGCGCAATGAGATGAGTGCCAATGACATCGCCACCATCACCCAATGCTTTGGCAAGTTTGAAGTCGTCGATGCGCGTGAACTAGATAAACCTGCCGAAGTCAAAAGCAACCGTGGCCGCCAGTCAGCAAACCCAAAGACTGAGGCTGCCAAAACCTTTGCTGCCAAGATTTTTAAAACCTATGAATTTGGCTATCGCCGCATTACGATAGAACGTCCCTTACGCCAGTCCTATCAATTCTCAGACGACCGCATCGCCACGCTGCGCTTTGAGTCAGGCGCACTCAACAGCATCATGCAATGGGCTTATGCCGAGTTTGCACAACTACCGGCTGCAACGTGGAGCGATGCCCCAGATTGCCCTCACTATGGCGATCTAAGCCAGCACGAAGAAGCGATCCGTCGTTACATCAAAATCCATTTCGCTGATCTTAAAGAAAAGCAAATCAAAGACCTGCTCAACCGCACTACCTGGACCAGCGCCAAAGCAAGCCTGCTCAAAGCCCAAGCACTGCAAGCACAAATCGGGAGTGCACAGTTTGATGATATGAACGACTACGATGATGCGATTGCCAAAGCCGCTAGGGCAGCGGGGATCAGCCTCGATGCTAAAGATAAAAAAGTGATCGAGTCTGCCGTTAGCTGGAAAAACCCAGAAGCCAAAGCAGTCATTAAAAAAATTCATAAGACCAAAGCCGACCCGATTTACGGCTTGTTTAACGTCGATGGCAAAACCATCGAATACAAAGCCGATGGCGACTTGCGCGATTTTGAAAACGTTGCCCTCGATCCGTCTAAAACAGTCAACGAGATCAACGAAGCCTACTTCAAAAAAGAAGTTCAGCCGCACGTACCAGACGCCTGGATCGACGCCAGCAAAAAAGACGATAAAGACCAGCAAATCGGCATCGTCGGTTATGAAATTCCGTTCAACCGCCATTTCTACCAATACCAACCACCGCGTAACCTAGCAGAGATTGACGCCGATCTGGATGCTGTGAGTGCGGAAATCATGAAGCTGTTGCAAGAGGTGCATTCATGAGTAAAAACCTTGCAAAGGAAGATCAGCCCGACTTCTCCGAAGTCGTCCACCTGATCGCCGCAGCACGCCAACACGCCTATCAAGCCGTCAATACCACCCTGATTGACTTGTACTGGCAAGTAGGTGCCTATATTAGCAATAAGATCAAAGCAGCAGAATGGGGCGATGGCGTGGTGGATGCGCTGGCGAAACATTTAGCGGTGACCCAGCCCAACTTGAAAGGTTTTACGCGCCCTAATTTGTTTCGCATGCGCCAATTTTATGAGGCTTATCAAGGTGATCAAATTGTCTCGGCACTGCTGAGACAATTGCCATGGACACACAATCTCATCATTCTGAGCCGTAGCAAGCATCCTGAAGAACGGGTTTTTTACCTCAAGACGGCGGTACAAGAGAAATGGTCGAGTCGTGAACTAGAGCGACAATTCAACACGGCTTTGTTCGAGCGCATGGTGTTAAATCCCGCAAAACTCTCAACAAGCTTGAGAGAAACGCAACCAGAAGCCTTCAGCGTTTTCAAAGACAGCTATGTCGTTGAATTTCTCAATCTGCCGCAAGACCATAGCGAAGCCAACTTACAGCAGGGCTTAATCAGCAAGCTCAAGCAATTTCTGATCGAACTCGGGCGCGATTTCTGTTTCGTTGGCAGTGAATATCCCGTGCAAGTGGGCAAGCAAGACTTCGCGCTCGACCTGCTGTTCTTTCATCGTGGCTTGAATGCCCTGGTCGCGATTGAATTGAAAGTCGATCGTTTTAGTCCAGCCCACTTAGGACAACTCAACTTCTACCTCGAAGCCCTGGACCGCGACCACAAAAAGCCGCACGAAAACCCTGCCATTGGCGTATTGCTGAGCGCCAGCAAAGACGATGAAGTGGTCGAATACGCCTTAAGCCGCAGCTTGTCACCTGCAATGATTGCCGAATACCAAACCCAGTTGCCCGATAAAAAACTACTGCAAACGAAATTGCATGAGTTTTATCTGCTCAATGTTGCGCAGGGGGAGGGGCTATGAGTCGGTATAAGGCTTATGCGGAATATAAGGATTCTGGGGTTGAGTGGATAGGTAATTATCCCAGCGAATGGGAATTAACTCGCGTTAAATTTGAGTCGTATGTAAAAGCTAGAGTAGGTTGGCACGGGTTGAAATCTGACGACTTTACAGATGAAGGCCCTTATTTAGTTACAGGTTCTGATTTTAGAGGGCCACAAATTAAATGGGAAGATTGCTATCACTGTGATTTGTCTCGCTAAGAACAAGATCCCTATATTCAGTTGAAAAATGGCGACTTATTGATAACAAAAGACGGAACAATAGGCAAAGTGGCTTTAGTTTCTAATTTGAACGGAGATGCCACACTTAATAGCGGGGTTTTTGTTGTCAGGCCATTAGGAGGTCGCTATATAAGTAAATTTTATTTTTGGCTTCTTCATTCGAGCGTGTTTACCGCTTTCGTTGATTTTAATAAAACTGGCAGCACAATTGTTCACTTATATCAGGACACTTTTGTAAATTTTCGTTTTGCAATGCCTCATCTAATCGAGCAAGAAAAAATCGCCAATTTCCTCGACCACGAAACCGCCAAGATCGATACGCTGATCGCGAAGCAGCAAGAGTTGATCAAGCTGCTGAAAGAAAAACGGCAGGCGGTGATTAGTCATGCCGTTACCAAAGGCCTCAACCCCAACGCCCCCATGCGCGACTCCGGCGTAGAGTGGTTGGGTGAAGTTCCGGCGCATTGGTCAGTTTCGTCTATTGGATATCATGCTCAAATTTCGACGGGCGCGACTCCTGATCGAACAAATTCAGAATATTGGAATGGTGATATTCCATGGATAAAAACTGGCGAGGTGCGGTATAACGAAATATTTGAAACCGAGGAATATATTACTGAACTTGCGATTTCAAACTCATCAGTCAAAGTGTCGCCAGCAGGGACTCTCCTCATGGCGATGTACGGCCAAGGTGTGACACGAGGTCGTGTAGCAATATTGGGAGTTCCAGCGACATACAATCAAGCGTGCGCCGCAATAAACGCTAGTGAGAGATTTTTCAATCAGTATTTACGGTACTACTTCATGAGTGCGTATCATGCAATTCGAGATGGCGGGAACGAAACTAGCCAAATGAATCTAAACGCAGATATTGTTGGCAAGTTCAAAGTAGCGATTCCTGATCTTGAGGAGCAGCATCAAATCGTCGAATTTCTAGACAGGGGGTTGGAGAGATTGGATAGCTTAATAGAGCACGCTGTATCCGCGATTGATCTCATTCAAGAACGCCGCACAGCCCTAATCTCCGCTGCCGTCACCGGAAAAATCGACGTACGCGATTGGCAGTCACCCAGCGATGCGGCCACCGCCGTCTAAACATGTTTAATTGATTGAAGCATTTATCAGAGATTTGATTCATGAGCAAAGCCAACGAACTTACCTTTCAAAACGACATGATCGCCCAGCTACAAGCCAACGGCTGGCTACTCGGCAAAGCAGAGCAGTACAACCGCGAACTGGCTTTATATCCCGAAGACGTGATCGGCTTTGTCAAAGATACGCAAGACGAACAATGGCAAAAGTTTTGTGCTTTGTATCCGGTGCAGCCTGAGCAAAAGTTTTTGGAGCGCTTGGCGCAGCAATTGAATAAGGCCGACCCGAATGCTGCGAATAAAGAAATCCGCAGCTTTGGTACGCTGGGTGTATTGCGGCATGAACTCAAAGATCGTGGCACGCGCTTTTCTTTATGCCAGTTTGCGCCTGAACATGATCTTAACCCCGATACGCTGGCGCGCTACAAGCAGAACCGCTTGCGCGTCGTACCTGAGGTGACTTACAGCCCGTGGGCGACCGCTGCGCATCTGGCAGAAACGGGTGTCCAAGCCAAAGAATGGCGTATTGATCTGGTGTTATTCGTGAATGGTATCCCGGTCGCGACGCTGGAACTGAAATCGGAATTTAAGCAAGCGGTACACAATGCGATGAAGCAGTACCGCAGCACGCGCTTGCCTGTTGATCCCGTCACCAAAAAGCCAGAACCGCTGCTGACCTTTAAGCGCGGTGCGTTGGTACATTTTGCGGTGAGTCAGTACGAGGTCTATATGACGACCCGTCTGGAGGGCGATGTCACCTTCTTTTTGCCGTTTAACAAAGGTACGCATGATGGCGGCGAGGGGAATGATGTACCTGCTGACGTCAATCAATATGCGACCGATTATTTGTGGAATGAAGTTTTAGTCCCTGACAATCTGCTAAAAATTTTGAGTCGCTATGTGCATTTGCAGATTGAAGACAAAGAAGACTGGGAGGGGCGTAAGTATAAAAAAGAAAGCCTGATCTTCCCGCGTTATCACCAGTGGGATGTAGTGAACAAATTACTGGCCGCCGCCAAAAGCGAAGGGCCGGGGCAAAAGTATTTGATCCAACATAGTGCGGGTTCGGGTAAATCTAATTCGATTGCCTGGGCTGCGCATCAGCTTTCGTCTTTGTACGACGCCAATGGCGATAAGTTATTTCATTCGGTGATTGTGGTCACAGACCGTACTGTGCTGGATGCGCAATTGCAAGACACGATTGCCCAGTTTGAGCAAACTGATGGCGTGGTTGGTCGTATCAATAACCAAGAGGGCGATGGTTCTAAATCAGAAAAACTCGCCAAAGCCTTGGAAAGCTCGCAGCCGATTATTATCGTCACTATACAAACCTTCCCGTTTGTGCTGCGTGCGATTGAAAACAGCGTCAGCCTGAAAGAACGTAACTACGCCATCATCGCTGACGAGGCACACTCATCACAAACCGGCTCGACTGCAAGACAGCTTAAAGAAGTATTGATGGTCGATGGTACGGCCACCGACGAGGACGAGTTGACGACAGACGATATCCTTGACGCGGCTGTTGCCTCGCGCCGTGCGTCGAAGAATCTGACTTACTTAGCTTTTACCGCCACCCCTAAAACCAAGACCTTGGAGCTGTTTGGCCGCCTACCTCGCCCGGATGAAGCACCTTCTAAAACCAATAAGCCCGAAGCCTTCCACGTCTACAGCATGCGCCAGGCGATTGAAGAGGGCTTTATTTTGGATGTCTTGAAGAACTATACCAATTACAAAGTCGCCTATAACCTAGCGATGAAGATGAAGGACGCTGACCAAGAGGTCGAAAGCAAAAAAGCCAAGGTCAAACTCAATCAATGGGTGCGTTTGCATGATCACAACATCAGCCAAAAGGTGATGGTGATTGTCGAGCATTTCAAAACCCATGTGATGGGTTTGCTAGGCGGACAAGCGAAGGCGATGGTAGTGACTAGCTCACGCAAGGAGGCCGTGCGTTATAAGCAGGCGTTCGACAAATACATCACCCAGCAGGGCTACCAAAAAATCCATGCTATGGTGGCGTTCTCGGGCGAAGTGGAATTTAACGATAAAGATCCAAATTCAGATTTCGTGATCGGCGCGAAATTCACCGAAACGAATATGAACCCCAATCTCAAAGGTCGCGATATGCGCAAAGCCTTTGATACCGACGATTACCAAGTGATGATTGTCGCCAATAAGTTCCAGACCGGTTTTGATCAGCCTAAGCTGTGCGCCATGTATGTGGATAAGAAGCTGGGCGGCGTCGAATGTGTGCAAACCCTGTCGCGCTTGAACCGTGTTTATCCCGGCAAGGCGGCAACGGGTACGTTTGTGCTGGATTTCTTTAACGAGCCACAAGAGATTTTAGAGGCGTTCCAGCCTTATTTCCAAACCGCCGAGCTGGCCGATGTCTCTAATCCGAATCTGATTTTTGATCTGTACGACAAATTACGTGCTGCGGAGATTTTTACCTGGTCCGAGGTCGAGCAATTCTGTGAGGCCTTTTTTGTTAAGAGCAAGAGTAACGCCGCCATCGCCAATATCTGCAAGCCCGCGGTCGAACGCTGGCAAAAGCGGTATAAGCACGCTATAGAGGCATATAAGCAAGCCAAAGAGATGTTTGAACGCACAAAGAAGTTTAACGATGCGGTATTACTCGCGAACGCAGAAAACAGCTTCAAAGACTGCAAGAAGGCCAAGGATGCCTTAGAGATATTTAAAAAAGATCTTGGTACCTTTGTCCGCTTCTACGAATTTATGTCGCAGATCGTCGACTACAACGACAAAGACCTGGAAAAACTCAGCCTCTATTCCCGCAATCTACGTCCTATGCTGCGCGAAACGATGATGGATGAGGATGATATTGACCTGAGCAGCATCGTTTTGAGCCATTACCGTGTATCTAAAATCCGGCAGCAGCATTTGATCATGCAGGAGTCGGATGAGTATAAGTTGCTACCGGGCGACGAGGCGGGTACGGCCAAGGCCAAAGACAAGCAGGTCGAGTTTTTATCGCATATCGTGCAACGCCTCAACGAGTTGTTCATTACCGATCAACTGACCGAAGCAGATATGGTGAGCTACGCCAACACCATCAGCGACAAGGTACGCGAGAACGAACTGGTGATGCACCAGATAATGAGTAATAGTCGCGAGCAGGCGATGCTGGGCGATTTTTCTAAGGCCGGGTACAACGCAATAATGGACAGTGGCGCAGCGCATCATAATCAGATGATGCAGCTCTTATCTGATCCTGTGAAGGGGAGCAAGTTTCTTAATGTGGTTTTTGATATTTTGACTGGGACACTGAAGTGATTCTAGTGATGAGTCGGATATGAGTTTGAAGTTTGAACATTAAAAAAGGACTGACAGAAATAAATCTGCAGTCCTTTTTCTAATTGGTCGGGGCGAGAGGATTCGAACCTCCGACCCCGTGCACCCCATGCACGTACGCTACCAGGCTGCGCTACGCCCCGACACTGAGGGGAAGATTATAGTGCATGCTTAGTTTTTTTTCCATGACAAATTTGGGTCGTTTTTGCGAGGTTTAGTTTGTGGATACGAAAGACCTTGAATGAAGTTGCTGGCTTTCGCTTACTATTGAGTGGGCCTTAATTTAGCTAAATTTGACTAAATTATTTTCACGCTTAAGCAAAACCTGTGACAATAGTGTTCTTGTTGCTGCATCTATATTGCGGCCTTCGCCGATCAATTTTAAATATGAAAGTGTAGAACAAAGTATGTCCATCAAAATTAGTCAAAACTTTGACGCGGGTGCTATTGAGGTTGTGAGCGCGGTGCAGGCTGATGCGATTGAATTGAAGTTGCGTAAAGATTCGCATGCTGATATCGCACAATGGTTTTACTTCCGCTTGCAAGGGGCACGTGATCAGGATGTGGTGATGCGTGTATTGAACGCGGGAGACTCTACTTACCCGGCGGGTTGGCAAAATTATCGTGCGGTAGCAAGCTACGACCGCGAGAACTGGTTCCGTGTGGACACCGAGTTCGACGGTAAAGTGATGACGATCAGCCATTCACCAGAATTTGATAGTGTGTATTACGCTTATTTTGAGCCGTATAGCTGGGAACGCCATTTGGCGGTATTGGGTAGCGTTGAGCAATCACCTTTGGTTCGTGTAGAAGATTTAGGGAGCACTGTCGATGGCCGCGATTTGAATATGATCGTGGTCGGCGATCCTGCTGCGACAAAAAAAGTCTGGATCATCGCACGCCAGCATCCGGGCGAGACAATGGCCGAGTGGCTGGTAGAGGGCACTTTAAACGCCTTGATCGATGTTGCGAATCCGATTGCGCGCCGTATTTTGGATCAGGCCGTTTTGTATATCGTTCCGAATATGAATCCAGATGGTTCTGTACGCGGTAACCTGCGCACCAATGCAGCGGGCGCTAATTTGAACCGCGAGTGGATGACCCCATCGTTAGAAACTAGTCCGGAAGTTTTTCATGTGAAAAATAAAATCCATGAAATTGGTTGTGATTTGTTTTTGGATATCCATGGTGATGAAGCCTTGCCATATAACTTTGTCGCTGGCAGCGAAATGTTGGCGGGCTTCAGTGAAAAACAGGCGGCTGATCAGCAAGCATTTGTAGATAGTTTTGTGGCCGCTAGCCCAGATTTCCAAACCAAGTTTGGTTACGAGGCGAGCAAATATAACGAAGATGTATTGAAGCTGGCTTCCAAGTACATTGGTCACACTTTTAAATGCGTATCTCTGACTTTAGAATTGCCATTTAAAGACAACGCTAATTTGCCAGATTTAGAAGTCGGCTGGGATGGTGCTCGTAGTATGAAATTGGGTGAGGCGATGTTGCAACCAATTTTAACCGCATTAAATAATGTAAAGAAATAGGCTTTAACACCAAGCTTGAACAATAACCGAAATGATCAGGGTACAGTGACAGTATGGGCATAGAGATCGAACGTAAGTTTCTGGTAACGAATACTGACTGGAAGCAGCAAGGGCAGGGCGTTCATCTATGCCAGGGATACATATGTTCAGACCCTGGTCGTATCGTGCGGGTCAGGATAGAAGGTGAGCAGGCAATGCTCACTATTAAGGGCAAGACTGAAGGGATTTCTCGCGGTGAATGGGAATACCCCATCCCTGTTCAAGATGCTAGAGAATTACTCTCTGGTTTGTGCGCACAGCCTTTAATTGAAAAATACCGTTACCGGATTTTGTACCAAGGTTTGATGTGGGAAGTCGATGAATTTTTGGGTGACAATGCCGGGCTGATTGTGGCAGAAGTCGAACTGGAATCTGAGTCGCAAGCGTTCTCGCGTCCAGCGTGGTTAGGTGAGGAAGTTAGCCATGATCATCGCTATGCGAATGCGAATTTGCTGAAACATCCATTCTGTCAGTGGTAACAATGGCGCCCTGGCGCGCCTGCTCCTATGTTTGAGCGAGCGGCGGGGCAAAAGTCCGGCAAGCTGCTCACAGACCAATTTTTATGGCGTTTGAATTCTAAAAAATGCCATAAATCAATATACTCCCCTTAACAATTGGTAAAATTCATCTACAAGCCAGATTTTATATGGACAACTAGAATATACCTAGTGGGAGTATATTTATTGGGAATATTCTTTTATCACGTTATTTATTACGCAAAAGTACAATCATCTGCATTAATAACGGCGAGAAATTGACTCTGCAACGCAGGCAGGCCGGTCGCTGCTTTCACGTTCTATGGTGACTTCCCAAGTCATTTGCGCCCCATCTTTGATGTCTTCTACGCTGAGCAAACGCATTTTTGCGCGGACTTTGCTACCGGCTGGCACAGGCGAAACGAAGCGTACTTTGTTTAGCCCGTAATTGACTCCCATTTTGACGTCGGTCATGGTTATCGCATTTTGCATCAGCATCGGCAGCAACGATAAAGTCAAAAAGCCATGCGCGATCGGGCCACCAAATGGCGATTCACGCTTGCTGCGTTCGACGTCGATATGTATCCATTGCAGATCACCAGTCGCTTCGGCGAAGGTATTAATTCTTTGTTGGGTAACTTCTACCCAGTCAGACGTCGCTACTTCTTGACCTACCAAGGATTTCAGTTCGGCTAAATTGTGTATCTCACGCATGTTGTCTCCTATCAGTTTTATTGTTTTAGTTAATTCAATGACGTAGGTATGTTTTTTTCGAATTGCTACTCGACTATTGTGTCACAGGACGCCTGCCAAACATTCCCATTCCCTTGACCGTACAGACCAGCTGGCCGTGCTGATTTGTCGCACGCCACATGGTAACGACAACGCCACGATCTAGTTTGGAACTTGATGAGCGACTTTCTAATGTCTCTGCTGTGACGGTCAATGTATCGCCGGGTCGCACTGGCAGTATCCAGCGTATTTCATCCAAGCCTGGAGAGCCCATGCTAGTAGAGTCGTTTAAAAAACCATCGACTACGAGGCGCATGATGATGCCGCAAGTGTGCCATCCACTTGCAATCACACCGCCAAAGATGGACTCGCTAGCGGCGTCTTTATTGATATGAAAAGGTTGGGGGTCAAATTGTTGTGCGAAGTGAATAATCTCTTCCTCAGTCAAGGTGCGTTGACCTAATTGAATGACATTACCGGGGATGAAATCTTCGAAGTACCATTTGTAGGTTTTTGCGGTCATGTGCGTTTCCACTCAGGGTGATATTGCAATTCATGCTGACAATAGATAAATAACAGAAAAATCGACGACTTTGCCCGAGGTTTTTTTCAGAGCAAAGTCGTCAACAATGTCAAATTCGCGCAACGTTATTATGCAGCATGTTTAAAACCAGGCTGTGCGACAAATCGCGCAAGGTGGTGATCGGTGTCGCCCAAAGAAAGTTCTATCATCGTCAAGCGCTTAAACATGTGCGCAGCTGGCAACTCATTGGTAACGCCCATACCACCATGCAATTGCACAGCGCTTTGACCGACAAATCGCGCCGCCTGACCGACCCTTGCTTTCGCGGCAGAGACGGTACGACGACGTTCTTCTATATCGCTGGACGATACTTTAACAGCGGCCAAGGTTGCCATTGAACGCGCTTGTTCCATCTCCATAAACATCTCAGCCATGCGATGTTGCAGAACTTGGAATTTACCGATAGGCACGCCAAACTGCTGGCGGGTTTTTAAGTAGTCCAAGGTGGCGTTGGTGATTGCTTCTATCACACCAACTGCTTCCGCGCACAAAAGTGTAATGCCATAGTCCGATGCCGCATCCAATAATTCCCAGCCTGCTGCTTCTGTACCTAACAGGGCGCTCGCTGACACTTTGACGTGGTCAAAACTGATATCCGCCGCGCGATACCCGTCTATTGTGCGGTAATCACGACGACTGATACCAGCCGCTTTAGCATCGACGATAAACAGACTGATACCGGCTGTATCGCGCTGATTACCGCTACTACGAGCAGAAACGATTAGGTGATCGGCTTGCGCTCCATGCAAGACGATCGTTTTTACGCCGTTCAAGACAAAGCCATCTGCATTTTTAGTGGCGGTGGTAACGATATCGAACAGGTCGTGACGCGATTGCTTCTCTGCCAGAGCTGCGGCTAATTTGACTTCGCCACCAGCAACTTGCTCCAGAATTGCTGCATGTGAGCCAGCTTGCTTTAAAAATTCTGCACCTAATACAGTCGCAAAATATGGCTCAATCACGATGCCACGACCGAGCTCTTGCATTACGATCAGCATATCAATCGCGCTACCGTCAAAGCCGCCTTGTGCCTCTGGAATAGGCAATGCCATAGCGCCCAATTCTGCCAATGCGGACCAGGCGGTATCTGATACACCAGCCTCGGATCGAATGATGTGCTTACGTTGTTCGAAGTTATAGTCTTTGGCGACCCATCGTTTGATCGCATCGGCAAACTGTTGCTGTTCTTGCGTTAAGCTGAAATCCATAGTGTTCTCCTCACAGACCCAAGATCATTTGGGTGATGATATTTTTTTGTATCTCGTTAGAGCCGCCGTAGATCGATGTCTTACGGAAGTTGAAGTAATACGAGGCCAGCGGGGCAGCATCGTCGTCACCCATGACGCTGTTTTCTGTCTCACCGTGCATAAACGCAGGATCAAACGGCAAGCTGTAAGGGCCGACAGCTTCGATCATTAATTCAGTCAGACGTTGCTGGATTTCTGTACCTTTGATTTTGAGTAATGAGGCTTCTGGTCCCGGACGGCCACTGTCTTGCGAAATCACACGTAGAACGGTGATTTCTAAGGCCATCAATTCGATTTCTAAACTAGCGACTTTGCTTGCGTACACAGGATCGTCGATTAACGGCTTACCATTTTTTTGATGTTCGGCAGCGACGCGCTTCAGGAACTCTAATTCACGTTTCGCACGTCCCACCGCCGCGATATTGGTACGTTCGTGGCCGAGCAAATATTTGGCGTAAGTCCAGCCTTTATTTTCTTCGCCGATCAGGTTTTGTACTGGCACTTTAACGTTATCGAAGAAGACTTCATTCACTTCATGATCTTCATCCAGCATGATGATAGGGCGAACGGTAATGCCTGGTGTTTTCATGTCGATCAGCAGGAAAGAAATACCTTCTTGCTTGCGACCACCGGAGTCAGTACGCACCAGACAAAAAATCATATCGGCATGTTGCGCCAAGGTAGTCCAAGTTTTTTGGCCGTTGACGATGTAGAAATCACCATCACGCTCGGCACGAGTTTTGAGTGAGGCTAAATCGGAGCCTGATCCTGGCTCGGAGTAACCCTGACACCACCAGTCATCACAATTCAGAATACGCGGTAGGTAATGGTCTTTTTGTGCCTGATTACCAAAGGCCATAATCACCGGAGCGACCATATTGACGCCGAATGGCAAGATCGCTGGTGTGCCAGCGCGGGCGCATTCTTCTTCAAAAATATGACGTTGTGTTGCAGTCCAGCCTGTGCCGCCAAATTCTTTTGGCCAACCAGTGCCAACCCAACCTTGCTTGGCAAGGATTTTGTGCCAACGCACAAAGTCTTCACGTGACATACGCTTGTGGTTGAGCACTTTTTGCTTTAAATCAGCAGGCAGATTTGCCTCTAAATAGGTTCTTACTTCATCACGGAAAGACAGGTCTTCCGCCGTGTAATTCAAATCCATGTTGTCTCCTCTTGTTATCGTAATCTGGTGCAATTTGCTACTGTTGGATTGGCGTGCCCGGTCAATGGCATGCAGAAAAACAGAAAAAAGCACGACCGTTCCAAACTAATTGTACAACGGAATCAAAATAAGGTGGAAAGCAAATAATCGGTTTTTTTCGGGTCACATTATTCTTAAAATTAGCTTCAAATTAACTTGAAATTATGTTGATATGGTAATGAAAACGGTAATAAAAAAGCGAAACATCTGTTTCGCTTTTTTAACTACTTCATCAACTATTCTTAACTGACAATTTAGATTTTCAATGAAAATGCTCAGACCCTTGCGGTGGAGCATCGTCCGGCATCTCTGCATGCACCAGTTCTGCTTCGGCATCTGCAAACAGAGGTGCGTGACAATCGTCGCAAAATTCCATCGCAAAAATATCCTCGATTTTATGAATATCGGTAATTCCGCATTCAATCAAAATCTCTGGGATTTCGCCTATGCATAATTCGCCTGTCGGATTATCGATTGCATTGACCTGGTCATCCGGTTGATACATCGGCCAGACAGCGCCATAGACAACCTCGGGTTCTTTTTTGAGGATAAAGCTGATGCGATATTCGTCTACTTGCGCCGGGCTATCTTCTTCACTAAAACCCGCCACAACCACTTTTAGTTCGCTGGCCTCTATCTCTAAAGTTTGCGTTAAATAGAATACGGCAGAGCGTATCAACGCAGGACGGATTTTGATATCAGCCTCACGGCAAGCGGTATAAAACGCTTCCGGCATCAGTAAATCAATATTGCACCCTGGTAGCAAGCGAGTCATGATTGGTGATACTTGCTGTTGCCATTGATCCAGTGCGGTCGCTTTGGCTTGTACGCAATCAAACGGTGATTCTATCGCTTGCCATTGGAATAAAGGCTGTCCTTGCGGCACAATCACTGCGGCCAACAAGAATCGTATATCGGCTAAAAACGGAATCACCGAGAGCAAATCTGTCGGATGTTGCGGTGGCAAGCCTTTCAATTGCGCCATCACCAAACGCTCTAGCAAATCGGATGTTTCGCTATGATTACGTGGTAACTGATCTAGTGAGTACAAAGTCGGTACCAGATGCAGCTGTGCCTGATTGGTCAATAAATGGGTCTGCAAATTTTTTGCTAACAACGCAGCCTGCTCTGAAGGGACCACACCGTGCGCCATTTCAAAACGCGTCCATGCCAACACCGGTGCGGTAATTAGTAAAGCTTCATACATTTTGCCTTCGTACTCAAAAGGATGCGAGGTACTCAGCGCCTCTAATGTCTCGATAAAGACTTCGTAGGCTTCTGGATGATGCTGGAATAAATGTTCAGCCGCTGCATCGAGTATCGGATGATGGTTCTTGAGATTTTTTGTGACCAGATCATCCAGCTGAGCTTGCCAGGTATAGTCTTCAATACGGCTGGCAGACTGCGCGACAGCCACGGCCAGATTAATCAGGCGTTGGCTTTCTACAGATAATTTACTACGTTTTTTTTGTGGTGGTCGGCGCATCAGATTCTTAAGTTTTCTTGTTGTATTGTGTTTTACCAAATAAGGCTTCTTTGGCTTTGTCGTCTAAAAGTGGTTTGCGTAAATCGGCTAATACTTTAACGCCGCGTTGCACCGCAGGGCGGGCATCGATCGTATCAAACCAACGTTTTGTGTTGGGGAAATCAGCCCAGTCTATCCCTTGATTGGCCGCAGAACGCGCCCATGGATAAGTCGCAATGTCAGCAATAGTATATTCATCACCAGCAAGATAAGCCGTTTGGCTTAATTGTTTTTCTAGCACACCATATAAACGTTTAGCTTCATTAGTATAACGATCCACCGCATAGGCAATTTTGGTCGGTGCATAAATGCGGAAATGATGGGCCTGCCCTAGCATAGGGCCAAATCCACCCATCTGAAACATCAGCCATTGCAAGGTCTGGTATTTTTCGCGGTCAGTTTTACCAAGTAATTTACCGGTCTTGCCAGCCAGATATAACAAAATTGCACCAGATTCAAATAGAGAAATCGGCTGTCCGTCAGGTCCATCCGCATCCACAATCGCGGGAATTTTGTTATTTGGAGAAATCGCCAAAAACTCAGGCTTAAATTGGTCTCCGGCACCAATATCAACAGGAATCGCCCGGTATGCCAAACCACATTCTTCCAACATGATATGAATTTTGTGACCGTTAGGGGTAGGCCAAGAGTAGACATCGATCATTAGTGTGCTCCATCAGAAAAGGTTAGCCAGCTAAAAAACTTTGACCCTATTATGCAGAGGTTTGTGATTTTACGCACCGATTTGAATCAGCAATGTTTTTTGAGTAAAAATTTATATCTTTCTGAAACAGATCGTCCAATGATTCTGAGCCTTCTGGCACGATATTGGCCTGTAACCCGCATTATCATTGGACATTCCATTTGAAATTTTGATCAAACTAAATTTGCTCGAGCCAATTGCGTCAGCTATGTCGTTCCGCTTTGTGCGTTTGGATCTTCTAGGCAGCTTGTCAGTCGTCGCTGATGCTGACTGTGATGCTACACGACATGATCATGTTGAACGTCAGCATATTCTGCGGCGCAAGCCATCAGTCACGCAGGATTTAGACGCGATAGAAACCAATGTCACCATTTTTTCTGATCCAAATCCAAGCAACAATAGCAGTCAATATAGCAGCGAGAAAAACGCCGGCTGGCAACACCAAAGATGACCTCTCCAAGTTAGGTATCAGTATTCGTTCTGTAATAACGGCAAAGAGCGGCAATATGGTGCCTAATAGCCCAGATGCCTGCGCCGCACTGTTCCTAAATGGCGCCATCGCTGCGGCTTGGCCGCAAGACTGGTGAATGGCATGAGCAAAGATATACAAAAAATACGGCAAGATCACGAGCCATTGGTCACTAGTTTTCGCCAGAACGATCACGATCATGCCAAATCCGGCAATTAGCCCGATTACACTTGCCCGGCAAATAAGTTTTTGTATGCCGATTTTAGGTAGTAAGCTGCGGCAGCATAAAGTGCCTGCCACATACAATAGCGAGCACAACGACAGCATGCCGCCATAGTCAACGACGCTCCAATGACAACGGTCGATTAACAGAAATGGCGATTGCGTCAGAAAGATGTACTGTCCTAGATACGAACATGCAGTTAGTGCCGTGTACATACAAAATACAGGATGCATTGCGATACGCCGCCATTCCAGCACGATCGCCTTATTTCGATGATCAGCCAAAGGTGCCAGCGACGCTATAACGCAGCGCGGTTTACGCAGGAGAACATAGCCCCAGGCAAGTGCCGCCAAAGTAGCGTAAGCCACGAGAGCCCCAGCCAGTCCTTGATACTCAATCAGATATCCGGCGAGATACAGTCCAACCAGACCAACCAGACCGAGCAGAGCGAAATAGAGGGACAGGACGCTTACCGCATGCTCGCCCGCATAGTGATCGCGTATCATTGCGCGTGCGCAGACGCCAGCGGCAGCGATGCCTGCCCCTTGCGCGAAACGGAGTACGAACAATTGCCAAGCCTGCGCCAAAAAAAAGCAAGCTACCGACGCTAGCGTCAACATCGCAAGCCCGGCCAGTAGAACCTTGCGCCGTCCCCAACGATCAGCCATCGTTCCCCAGATCAGTTGGGTCGAACCAAAGCCCAGAATCAAGCTTGAAAATACCCAAGTAACTGCTACTCCCGGGATGATCTTTTGCATCAATGGTAGCGTCGGCAAAATCAACGCATTACCAAACGAATACATTGACAATAGCAAAACCATGAAGCCGTGAAATTCTAGCCGCGACATACCTCCGGGAAGCTTAAGCATCTGAAGGTCGTCTAGGTCTGAGCTTCTAAACGGCTGCAGCCGCCGTAGACTGACCGATTTAAAACACGCCAATTATTACCATCTCTAAAACAATCAAATCGAATCATGTCATATGCCTTAAAGTCCAAACGCAAGGTTTCTGGCGCGGCAGAGCGATAGCTCTTCCAGATGTCTGTGTCAGGTTACGATAGCAGAAACTTGTTAGCTTTGGTTTTTTAGCTTGATCTGAGTGCGAAACTCCAACATGTCATCGAAATAGCAGAAATCCGGCGCAGGTAATTCTAATACTGGCGATCGAGCGATGAAATCGCTGAGCATACGCTTGCGTACTTGGGCAAATTTTTCTTGTTCAGCAGGATCAAGGTCTGACAAAAAATAATTGAGCGTGCTATGAAATTGATATTTGTCATGTCCTTCTGCACGGAATTGTAAGGTGTCAGCCAGCCGGTCACGCAAGGTTCTGATTTTTTGATTCTCACTCCGGTTTATTGGTTCTAACAGGATGTTATACGGGTTGGTTTGTAGTTCAAGAGCGAGCGGTCGCATGATAAACGGCGTTTTACAAGCGAGATCAAAGCGCTGTAATTTCTTCAAGAACCACGCATTGCAGAATTCTTCACTGGCATCTTTGGGCAAATCCTTTGGGAAGTTATAGCTGCGTTGCGGAAATGAAATACCTTCAAAAACAGTCATGTGATAGCTCGATGCGGGCAATACAGCAATGCGCTTTGTCAACCCGCTGCGCATCAGGGCACATTGCATATCGAGCATTGCCATGAATGTTTCGCTACGTTTGTCGATACGCGAAATAATCGTGTTTCCGGCCCAGCGTGCCGGTGAGCCGTCAGCATTAAATTTTGGCGCATCGCTGGGGCGCTGGCCAAAAGCTGCGCCTGTCGCACCGAACGCCCATGCTGGACTAGTCAGAGCGAGCGCACCTATTTGCAAGGCACTGCGACGCATTGGTAAATGTTGCATAAGATTCTTTCTTGATTAAACAGACTGGCGCGGCAGGAAGTACAAACCGACCGCGCTCAGTGTATGAACTGGTGATGCGCCACTGGATGGCACATCAACTCATCAAAATTGCATTACCACCGGTAGGTCAGGGATGCCTGGAACTGTCGCGCGAAGATAGGTCGTGCATAAATTGCAGTCGCAGTCCCTTGTCCAGTGAGACTGTCTGTGCGTGGATTACCCTCCGTCAGACCCGTTGAGTTGGTCGCATTCTTGACCGAAAACTGAGCTTCCCATGCTTTGAATGGGATACGTACGCCCAGGTCAAGTATTGTGTACGCATTGAGTGCGGTCGTATTGGCATAATCAACATAGCGTTTTCCTACAAAGGTCGCAGTAGCGCTGAATTCAACATCTTGCTCACCGAAAGACAGATTGAGCACAGGCTGAATACTTGCCATTGCTTGCGGTATTTGGGTGATCTGTTTGTTGTTGTATGCCGCACCAGATGAGCCGGTGGTGAGATTCGTCAGGCTTTTAGTCAGTGGTTGCTGGTAAGTCAGGTTACTGTTGACAGAAAATATGCGCGAGGCACGCCAGTTCAATTCCAGCTCGAGACCTTTGGTCTCTGTCTCACCGATCAGTGGCAAAGTTTGGATCAGACCGGTTGCCTGATTCAGGATGATGCCGTTCAAAGACAGGCGATTGAAATGGCTCCAGAATCCGGTCGCAGAAAACGACAATGGCCCTGAGTATCTCCATCCGGCCTCAGCCTGCTGAATATCAGTGACAGGATTAGTCTGCAACAGATAAATATTCTGCAAACGCGGGAATCGTACCGACTTAGTAAAGCGGGCAAACAGCTGCTGCGTATTGTCCGGTTTATAGGACGTACCCAGCGTCCACGAAGTACCGCGCAGAGTTTCGCTCTTACTGGTTGTAGCACCAGTGAAACCACCGACATTATTGTCAGCCAAGGTATAGGCATTTTGTTGATTCTGGGTTCCAGTACCGAAATTTTCGCCTTGATCAGTGAAAATTGTTTGACGTACCCCAGCGTCCACGCTCCACAGCGGAGTTACTTCCCAAGAATCGGCAATATAGGGTGAGACATAGGTGCCGCTTGCGTGGCCGCCTGCATCGCCATTGCCGTAACGAACAAAACCGTTTTCGGTCACTGATCCGACCACGTTGCCGCTCGCATCATAAGCGAGCACATCCAGTGCCTTCGCCTGGCTGCTGACGTTGGTCAAAATCGTATTGGGCATGCGCCGTTGTGTGAAATCGAAATGGCTGTAATAAAGACCAACAGATACATCGTGCTTACCTAAAGGGGTCTCAAATAATTTGTTCAGCCGGATATCGTCGGTGATCGACTTAAGACTGGTGTCAACGGCCGTTAGCTGGCTTTCCAGTACGAGTCCATTTCCAGAGGCGGGATTGTACGCAATACGTTGCCCATTACTGCCGAACTGGTTGGCCAGCACATAACCCACGCTGGTGACGGAGTTGCCAAAGGCATTGCGTGCGGTAGTCAGATTATTGGACAGGTAGGTAGTTGCGCCCTGCGGTGTTGCCCCTGAAAAAACGGCGTCATAAGTGACGTCAGCTTGCACGGCTCCTAAACGGTTGCTCAGATTCCAGCCTTGACCCAGCTTCTGTTCCAATGTGCTGTTGAGCTGTTTCAGATCCGTATGGATACCGTCACCCAAATCGCGTTGCATGTTACCTGCCACGCCATTATTCATCGTGCGGATCGTATAATTACGGAAGTCATTGGAGTTCAGCGTGCCCGTGCCAGCGTCCAATTGGCTATTCAATGAGACCGATGGATTACGAGGGTCAAACAGCGGAATCGCTGTATAAAATGCTGTGCGGTCGTTCAATGCTTTCACTTCAAAATCAAAGTGCCCGTCCGGGAGTTTAAACGTCATGCCAGCAGTTAATTGACCTCCGCGGTCAGCCGTGTAACCAGGCTCGCGCCAGCCTTCGTCTTTGCGATAAAAGCCGCCGACTGCATAGCTGATTTTGTCATTGATAGGACCGGAGACACAACCGTCATACCGCTGAGTATCGTGGCTACCCAGCGTCAGACGCAACGCGCCTTCGGGTGTGTCAGAACCTTTACGGGTGATGATATTAACGGTACCACCAGGGGCATTGTTGGCAAAAATTGGCGACGTTCCACCACGTACAACTTCTACTCGCTCAGTCATTAAATCCAGACGATACAGCGTGTCGATGTTGAAATAGGATTCTTGCGGCTCGTCAAACAGGGGTAAGCCATTTTCCTGCAATTGCACGTAATACCATCCACCTCCAGGCAGACCGCGTGCATAGATATTCTGACCACCACCCTGGCCACCAGAAGCCTCGACTGAGAAGCCCGGCACCCGCTTTAACATATCAACAGTACTGGTTGACGCATCCCGTTGCAATTGACCTTCGTTCAAGGTCGAAATAGCGAAAGGAGCATTGAGTTTCGAGCGACCACGCGCGGTGCCGGTCACCACCACTGATTGCATATCGTCAGTCGCCGCCGCCACTTTGACGTCCGCAGTTTTTGCATTTGTGCTTGGGATGTCTGCAGGTGGCGTGGCAGGTGATGCATAAGCTAACTCCGCTGCGGAGGATAGGAGCGCTGCGGCGTACCATCGGCGCTGGACGTCAGTAGATAAAAAGGCCATTTAAAAGTCTCCGGAAAGATGGGGAAAGCATTATTATGCGTGACGCATATTACATATTCGTGACATGATTTAAGTTTAAAAATGGATCAGTTTTATGACAAAGTAAGACAGTTCGAGTACGATGCAGACCCTGTGGGACATAGTAATCAAGTGTTTATGTCCGTAGCCTGTCTACCCATCCTGGAAATACATGCCTAGTCATTTTTCTGAAGATAAAATGCGTTGCCCAATTTACTTAAATGTCTGGCATAAACAGGCGGGATCAATAATTTCTGAGGCAATATCAGGACTCACGCAAAACCGCCCAAACTGGGTTGCAGCTTCTTGCTTGGATAATTTTGCATAAGTTCTATATATGATGGGTGTTATTTTGGAACCACTATCCGACAATGAACGCACGGTCTTGAATCTTGTGCGTCTGCACGGCTCAATGCCACGCGCCGCAGTCGCTGGTGCGACGAAATTAACCCAACCATGGGTGCATCGCCTGGTAGATCAGTTGTTGTCCAAGGGGCTACTGCTGGCCAGCGCCCCTCGCAAAGGAACACGTGGACAGCCCAGCGTAACTCTATCGGTTAACGTGCAGGCGGCGTTTTCTATTGGCGTTGCTCTGGGTACCGATAGTGTGGACATATGTCTGGCCGATCTGTCTTGCCAGGTGATTGAACACAAACATATTGAACATCCCGCATCTGACCGGGATGCAACGCTGGCAACGCTTGCGTCGTATATCGAACAAATTCTTGAAAAGCACGACATAAAGTCTCAACAAGTGGTGGGTATGGGCTTATCTATTCCGGGGTTTTTCATCGAGAACAGTCTTCAAATCAATGCCCCCGAAACACTGCGCGAGTGGTCGTTGATAGAACTCGCTCCGCTAGTAAGCAAAGCGGTGGGCATTCCGGTCACGATAGAGAACAATGCAACAGCTGCGGCAATCGGAGAAAATCTTATCGGCGTCGGTCGCTGGGCACGCACCTTTTGCTACCTCGACTTTGGTTATGGATTTGGCTCTGGTCTTATTATCGACGGACAGCCTTACCACGGTAGAAACGGCAACGCCGGTGAAATCATCTTCAGCGTGCCAGGCGTCGACTCGGCGCGACGTCCGGCATTACGATATTTGCTGGAGGTATTACGCATCAATGGCGTGCAAGTTGAATCGCTTGCTCAGTTGACTAAAACATTTGATCCAACTTGGCCGGGCGTTAGCAACTGGTTAGACGAGGTCAAGCCATCACTCGATCAGGTAGTCAACGCGATGGCCGGTCTATTCGATCCTGACGCAATTGTTTTTGGCGGTGCGCTACCACCGGTTCTAGGTAAACAGTTGATAGAGAACACGACTTTATGGCGGTCACAGCACCGGTATGGGGTAGCCCCATCCGAGCCGCATCTTGTCTTAGCGGAGGGCGGCGTTCAAACCCAAGCTTTAGGCGCAGCATTGGCACCACTATGGGAACATTTTTATCATTAAGCCCTGCTTCTGGGGTGTCCCGTATCATCATCACTGACGAATTTATGATAGCCAGATAAATTTTAGGCATATGTAGAAAAATAGTTCTAGATAAGCTGTTCTAGAAAATATATTCTACTTCCATCGATAAAAGATCAATGGAACTTTCATGTCTATCACCACTGCTAAATCAAGCAAGAAAAAATCGGCTAGTGCCCCCAAGCCAACCGCGGCCGAACTGGATTTGCTGCGGTTGATCTGGCAGCTAGGTCCAGCCACGGCAAAGCAGGTACATCAGATCGCCGTACAAGACCGGCCAGACATGGCGTATGCGACCGTTTTGCGTCTCATGCAGATCATGCATACCAAAGGTTTGCTCAACCGCGATGAGAGCCAACGCTCCCACGTCTACGCCGCTGCCCAGGCACAAGATTCTCTGCAAACCAATTTATTGAAAGAGTTAATCCATAAAGCGTTTTCAGGTTCTGCAAAAGATTTAGTAATGGCGGCTTTGCGTGGTCATGTCAGCAAAGAGGAGAGGGAAGAGATACAAAAGTTTTTGCATGGAGATGAGAAATGATGGATTTCATCAAATCGCTACTGTATCCGGCATTGTATTTTTCTGATTCGGAGTTTGGTAGCAATGTTAGCTCTGGTTTTGCCACTATCCACACATGGGTTAGCGCCATTGGCTGTGCGCTGATTCACTTCGTCTGGCAAGGGTGCATCATTGCTTCTACTACTGCTTTTTTATTGATGATTTTTAGAAATGCCAGACCACAAATCAGATACTCCATCAGCTGTTTTGCTTTGATCTTATGCGTCATTTTGCCAACGGCTATGGTGATTGATCGGCTTCATTCCTCTGGAGCGGCAGTTCAAAATGTCAGTCTGAGCAATGCCTATCTCGATCTCATGCCAGATACTTTGTCTACCCAGAGATTTGCCAGCTATTTGCAATCTAATTTACTTTGGATCGTTCTGTGCTGGCTAGTCAGTGTGATTATTTTAAGCTTTCGCATGGGTATGGGTTTGTTTTGGATCAGCAGATATACGGATACAAAACGCAACTTGCTATGCAATCAGGCAAATGCACATTGGCAAACTAGACTTACTACATTGGCAAACCAGTTTGGCGTGCGTCGTGATATTGGTTTGCGCGTGGTGGATGATTTAAAAAGTCCGATCACAGTTGGCTGTTGGCGACCATTGATTCTTGTGCCAGCCTCGCTAATGACAGGTATGCCAGCACCGTTGCTAGAAGCTTTGTTAGCGCACGAGCTTGCGCACATTAGTCGCTTTGATTACGTAGTCAATCTGGTTCAAAGTTTGATTGAAATGCTGTTGTTCTACCACCCGGCCGTGTGGTGGATATCAAAACAAATCCGTATAGAACGTGAATAAATTGCGGATGATCTAGCCGCAAGAATACTAGGCGAACCGCGGCGTCTGGCTCTTGCACTTCAAGAATTGGATCTCTTCCAATTCTCAACCCCTCAACTGGCCCAAGCGGCTCATGGAGGACATCTTATGTCTCGTATCAAACGATTATTGCGCCCGGAAGTACAGCCGATTAACTGGAAAGCAGCAATGTCAGTAGTTACTTTATCTGCAGTTTGTTTAAGTGTGTATGCACATTCAGCTTCGCACGCTAATCCGCAAGCTGATCCAAATACTAGTGGTGTTGTTAAATCAAATGCCGCAAAACAAGCTAGCAGCGCGTCAACACACAAAATAACTGATACAATCATTGATTTAACAAGTGTCATCCAGAATATCCAAGTGACTCCCTGGCAAAGGGTGAGGAAGGTAGCGTATATATGTCCGTATTGATTGATCGTGATGGCACCATCAAACAAACGAAGCTAGATAAAACGAGTGGTTTTCCTGCTTTGGATGAGGCGGTATCAAAAAAATTATTAGCCTGCACCATGAAAGCAACTCCGGGGAAAGTTGATGGCAAGTCACGATTAGCATGGGTCAAGGTTCAGTATTTTTGGAGACTCGATTAAATTCGATGTGCTAATTAATTAGCTAGCTAGAGAAGTTCATCGGCGTAGTGCTTGCTTTAAAAAGTAGGGCATAGATTGGCATTATGTACGATGAGCTTTTCGTTAAATGGTTACAACTTTGCTACTTGGTTGTTGCTGACGTAATACTTGGTATTCAATACTTGATATCGGACTTAAAGTGCTCAAACTCATATTGTCTTTTTTTATTATTTTAGCTTGCACTAACAATAGCGATGCTTCGCAGTTGCCAGAGTATCCGTTCATCCACACAAGCGGTTTTGCTTATGCCAAAGTGCAGCCAGACTTTGGCGAAATCTTGTTTGAGATTAACGTTATTGATACTGATCCAGATGTGGCTTTTAATAATGCTGCAGCCCGCATAACAGATATAAAAACCCTGTTGGCACAACAAAATATTGCAGAGAACGATATCGTCATCCGTGATTTAAAAAGAAGTGTTAGCAAGACTGACGGTAGCCAAAGCCCATCTACTTCGCTGGTCGAATTGAGCAGTAATATATATATCAAAGTACGCGACCTGAGTCATTGGCAAGCCATCATGTTGCCGATATTAAAGTTAAAAAATCTGGATAAGTTTGGTACGGCGTTTGACATTAGCGAACGTGGAAAAATTGAACTGGATTTAGCCGGTGAGGCGATCAAAGATGCTCAACGCAAGGCTAGTAGTTTGGTGAATATTGCAGGTAAACGCCTAGGTGCAGTCATGGCGATTTCGGAAAGCCGCATCAAAAGTTTAGGCTCATCTTTTGGTGTTGTTAGCGAGAATACGTACTCGCAAGATGGCGATACACGTCTTCAAACCGTAGGAGAGGATTTGTTGCGTGTGCCACCAATCAAATTACAGGCAACGATTGATGTAATGTTTGAGCTAAAGCCTAAGTCGATTAAATAATTAATATCTGCTAACGCAGTGCTACTAACAGCCAATTCCATCTGTATCATTCATTGAAAATTTTTTGAGGAATTTGAAATAGAATATCCAATGATTCTAAGCCTTCTGGCACGATATTGGCCTGTAAGCCTTATGATCATTGGACATTCTATTTGGAGGCTTCTAAAAACATCATACTCGAGCACGTCGCGTCGTCGTAAATCCCAGCAATACCGGTGTATTGCTGCGTCGAGGTTGCAACTCTGCCTAGCGTTGCATCTCGATTAAGGGATTTTTAGAAGTTTTCAATTGAAATTTTTATTAGGCTAAATACGGTTGAACAAGTTCACTAAGCCATGTCATCCAGCTCCGTGTACGTTTGGGTAAGTGGCGGCGGTTGGCATAAAGTAGGGATAGAGGCATTGCCTGTGCCGTATAGTCACTGAGCACTTCGATCAAACGGCCTTGTTGAATTAGTTCTCGTGTGCCTATTTCTGGTGCCTGAATGATGCCAAAGCCCGCTAAGCACGCGGCTTGATAGGCGTCGCTGTTATTGACAGTGACGGTGCCCGACATGGTAATGGTTTTTGTTTTACCGCCATCCGTATATTCAAAGCCAACTGGCTTGCCGCCAAAGTTGCTGGTGTAGTGAATCAATTTATGCTGTGCCAGATCTTCCAGCTTATGCGGTGCGCCGTATTTTTGTAGGTAAGCAGGGCTGACGCAATTAATCTGTCGCAAATTTCCTAGCGGACGGGCGATCAATGCGCTGTCCGTTAGAGTGCCAACCCGCATTACACAATCAAAACCTTCCCGTATCAAATCAACCCGGCGATCGGTGCTGCTTAACTCCACTTCGAGTCTCGGATGCAGTTGTAAAAATTCTGGAAGGTGCGGAATGACGATGTTTCTGGCGAAGGCACTCGGCAAATCCATCCGTAAACGTCCGCTAATCTGCCCGTCGCCTTGCTGGAATAACGTTTGGAGCTCTTCCATATCTACCAGCATGTCTTTGCTGCGCTCATAAAATAAGACGCCGTCTTGCGTCATTTGTACGTTGCGTGTGGTGCGATGGAGTAAACGCGTCCCAACCAAGGCTTCTAATTGTTTTACCGCAGTCGAGATACTCGCTTTGGGCAAACCCATACTATCTGCGGCTTGGGTAAAACTGGCCAACTCTGCCACCCTTACATAAATTTGCATGGCTTCTAAACGATTCATCTGGGACTTCCTTTATTTTTGGACCTTCTTGATATCAATTAGATTAGGTTTGTAATTTGATTGTTCGCTATAAGTGAACAGTGCAATCATTTAACGCATCTTTATTAGGGTTATTCTAGTCTATAAACTCGCTTCATCCCATCTGATATGGGCAATCCCAATTGGAGAACATGATGAATGCAGTCAACAAACCCTACACTGAACAAGCTAAAAAACAATCTGGCGCAATAACTAAGTCGTCAACGGAGGCAAAAATCGCCCTCATCACTGGCGGTAGTCGTGGCCTTGGCAAAAGTGCTGCCATAAAACTGGCGCAACAAGGCGTTGATATCATCCTCACTTATCAAAGCAAGCAAGCGGATGCTTTAGACGTCGTCGCACAGATGAAGGCAATGGGTCGTAATGCTGCGGCGTTGCAGTTGGATGTGGGTAACGCATCGACTTTTGCTGCATTCGCAAGCCAAGTTTCGCAGATATTAGAGCGGCAATGGCAGCGTCAGCAGTTTGATTTTTTGCTTAACAATGCTGGCGTTGGCTCGCACGCGGCGATTGCGGAAACGACCGAAGCGCAATTCGACAATCTGGTCAACATCCACTTTAAAGGCGTATTTTTCTTGACCCAACATTTGTTACCCTTGATCGCAGATCACGGACGCATACTCAATGTATCAACTGGTTTGACCAGATTCGCACTTCCTGGCTACGCGGCTTATGCGTCGATGAAGGGTGCTATTGAAGTATTGACGAAATATCTAGCAAAAGAGCTGGGACCTCGAGGGATTACTGTCAATGTCATCGCTCCAGGCGCGATTGAAACTGATTTTGGTGGCGGTGCAGTGAGAGATAATGCACAGCTCAATAGCTTTGTCGCAAGTCAAACTGCCCTCGGAAGAGTAGGGCTTCCAGATGACATCGGTGGTGCAATCGCTGCTATTTTGTCCGAGAACAGTGGCTGGATAAACGCGCAGAGAATTGAAGCGTCCGGTGGGATGTTTTTATAATTATTCGCTCTTTGCTTAATGCAAGAATGCAGCACTAATTAGCGGTTATCTGAAAGCGTATATTGGCTTGTTTATTACTTGAAAATGAACAAGCCAATTCCGTAAAATAGGGATAGAGACAACACAAAGAGATTCATTTTTAGCGTTCGCTGTCTATGAAATCGGCGTTATATTAAGTCTGATATCGCCGCGCATCACAGCGCAAAGATTTTAAACTTCACGGCTAAAATGCATCACCCAATTGGTTTCCCAAGTCGCGCCTTCGTCGTCAGAAAAAGCCTGCTCCCAGCGAGGCATATCCGGCGCGGATTGTGTCCACAAAAATCGAACTAAAATTGTTTTGTCGTTAAAACTATCGGTGGCGTAAAACGTACCGACGCCATTGTCGAATTGCCCTACCATCGGGGTGTCCAATTTGCCTGGATGACGTCCATCTAACCACCATATTGACCACAATCCACTTGCAGGGTCATATGAACGTATGGTTGCAGCACGATAGGTCCCATCTGGTAGCAGGAGCATATTGTCGTCAAAATTACCGTGGCCGCCCAGAATTTTCTGAGTAATTGTCGTGCCAGCAAACTCAATCCATTCGTCATTGTTTGAAAGTCGTTCTTTTAGACGCTGGTGCTTTACTGTCCAGCGGCCGATAAAGAAGTCGAAATCGGATGCCGTCGACATCTTCGTGGAGGTTTTCATTTTGTTCCAATCATTAATGTATGTTCCGCGAGGGATAATTTGGTGATAAAACGATAGAATATCGATCATATAGGACAATTTAAGGCCTATTAAATATTCTCATCTTTCTGAAATTTATCTATGGCACAAGCCGCAACTCGCGTACTCGCGGTATTGGAATTGCTTCAAACGCACAGACAATTAAGCGGCGCTGAGCTTGCTGAGAGGCTCGGATTAGACCGACGTACTCTGCGGCGTTACATCGTGACGTTAGAAGAAATCGGTATTCCGATCATGGCCGAGCGTGGGCGATATGGCGGCTATTCGCTAATGCCAGGCTACAAGCTACCACCGATGATGTTTACGGATGATGAAGCGCTGGCCTTAGCATTGGGATTGCTAGCCGCACGCAATTTAGGCTTCTCAGAGGCGGCTCCTGCCGTTGAGAGTGCCAAAGCGAAATTAGAACGAATCATGCCTGCTAGACTGCAACAACGATTGAAAGCAATTGATGAAGCAGTTCAACTTGATTTGGCACATGTTACCGCGCCAGATGACAATGCCGTACTGGTGACGTTGAGCGCTGCCACGATGTCGCAACAACGCGTTTATATACGGTATTGTTCAGCACAAGCCCATCAAAGTGAACGGAACTTTGATCCGTATGGTTTGGTTTTCTATTTGGGTAATTGGTATGTGGTCGGACTGTGTCATTTGCGTGCCGGAATAAGGACATTTAGACTTGACCGTATCAAGACCATAAAGCTGTTGAGTGAATGCTTTCGACGGCCTGTTGAGTTCAACGCGCTGACACATTTGCGCGAATCAGTCGCAACTATCCCACGTTCATTCTCGAATACAGTCTTACTGAAAACTGACTTAAAAACTGCTCGAGGCCATTTATTTGATGCGATCGGATTGTTAGCGCAAACTGATTCAGGCGTAATGCTGTACAACCAGTCCGACGATTTAACTTGGTTCGCTCGGCAACTTGTCTCGTTACCTTTTGATTGGGAAGTACAAAGCCCGTCAGAGCTGCGGGATACAGTTGTCACGTTGGCAAAACAGATTTTGCAATCTGTTTAGTTCTTTGTAGACTAACAGCGACCAAATCATTCCAGTTAGCTTGTGCTGGCTCAATGTATTTTCTGGTTTCCAAAAGATCGAGATCATTCGCGTCAATGCGAGAGAATGTGGAAACTTTTAATGACACCACCGGTGCGCCAATATATAAGTAATTAAGACGCTGACCGTCGACAAGAAAATACTAAATATAAATTCGCGTAAATGTATTGGCCGGTTTTTTCGGCGATTTTCGGCGAAGTTGATTAATTCACCGATGACTAGTATGCAGCTAAATGTCGAGATAAATATACATAGGATCATCGACAAAGCTTCAGTGTCGGTTAAGTTGCGGCAGTGCGTGATAGAGAGATTGGCGATTTTAAATGTTTTGTCGAATCCAAATAACTCGAATAAACCGGCAGTAATCGTGATCGTGACGACGACCAAGGGAATGAACCAGGTCAGAAAATATTTGTCCCGGACGGCATCGTTGATTGCTTTGATACATCCAAGGACATACGCAATCATGAGAGCCTCTTGTTGGATTGATCTACGGAGCGATTAAAGTGGAAGTGAGTTTTAAACAGGTGGAGTCCAAATACAGAATGACGTGCCAAGATTCGATACATGTTCACCGAAATTTACTCATGACAAAATTTTCAGGACACCTAATTTGTATCCTAACAGTAATTTTATGAAAAATAATAGTGCTCGGGCCATTCTTGCCCTCCATCTCTCGGTACTGTTGTTTGGCAGTGCAGGCGTTTTGGGTAAAGCTCTGGCTGCGACATCCTTGGTATTGGTTTTTGGACGTACTTTATTTGCTGCCTTAAGCTTGCTGCCGATATTGTTGATGCAGAGACAATTGTCTTTGGGTGGAGTGCCTAAAACAGTGATCTTATGCGGACTATTGCTCGCGGTACATTGGCTGAGTTTTTTTGCTTCACTGAAGGTGGCTCCAGTCGCTTTTGGTTTGATTGGCTTTGCAAGTTTTCCCTTATTCGTGGCTTGGTTGGAGCCTTGGTGGTTTAAGGAGAAACGGCTTGGACGTGATTGGATCGCGGCGTTAGCGGTGGTAATCGGTATGGCGGTAATGGTGAGCGACGCTGGACTGTCTGCAGATGGTTTGGCTTTACATGGCGACGCGGTACTTGGTTTGTTGTTGGGTGTGATGTCGGGTTTGAGCTTCGCCTTATTAGCACTGGCGAATCGGTGGCAGGGCGAGGCGATTCCGCCATTTAAGCTGGCCTTTTTACAAAACAGCGTCGCATGTCTAAGTCTGCTGCCAATGGTGATTTTTTACGATGCTGTTACCCATATCTCGCTTGAAGTATGGTGGGGATTGGTTTTGCTCGGCGTGGTGTTTACAGCCTTGTCACACGGTCTGTTTATGTTTAGCTTGCGTCACGTCTCGGCCCGGTTTGCAAGTCTATTGACTTCGCTAGAACCAGTGTATGGAATTGCACTGGCGTTTTTTATCTTGAATGAAGCGCCGTCAGTTAGGACGATGGTCGGTTGTCTGATCGTGTTGCTGGCGACGACGGTGGCAACTTATTGGCATTCTCGGGTAGACTTTTTCGAAGTGAATAAGAAGGAGATTTAATATACTCCCCCATTCAATATTAAAAATATTAGCTATAGTCCAAGTATCTATTGGACTACTTATATATACGTGGTAGGAGTATATATTTTCCTATTGCGTAGTTTGGATGCTGATTAATCGAGATTTCCATTATGCACATCAGCGGATCTATTTGAGTGCTGACGGCGTATTTCGCTCATTTTTGAGGTCCTTCGTTGCTCATGGCTGTCCATGAGCGTCTTATTGACAACAAGCGCGCATCAGAACTGCCGCGAGAGTGCATCCGTCAACATCTCAAATCCTAATAGAAATTTTCGGCTAAAAAAAAGCGTGTCGCTCTAAGTAGAGCCGACACGCTTTTTGGATTATGCCTTACGGTCTGATCAGATGATTAATTACGAACGGGTGATAGGCAAGCTCAATTCTTCGCCGGGCAACGACATATGTTTTGCCAGTTCTAATTTAGCGATGGCATTGCGGTGCACTTCATCTGGACCGTCGGCCAGACGCAAGGTACGGTTGCCTGCCCATTGTGCTGCCAATGGGAAGTCGCCCGATACGCCGCCTGCGCCGTGCGCCTGAATTGCCCAGTCCAGTACCTGTTGAGTCACATTCGGCGCTAATACTTTGATCATGGCGATTTCTGCCTGGGCAAACTTATTACCGACGGTATCCATCAGGTACGCTGCTTTCATCGTCAACAAACGTGCTGTATCGATCTGAATACGGGATTCTGCTATCCGCTCACGCCAGATACTTTGCTCCGAGACTTTTTTACCAAAAGCGACCCTGCTGTTCAGACGTTTGCACATGAGTTCCAATGCGCGTTCTGCGACGCCGATGGCGCGCATACAGTGGTGGATACGACCAGGGCCAAGACGACCTTGAGCGATTTCAAAACCACGACCTTCACCCAACAATAAATTGGATGCTGGCACGCGTACGTTTTCAAACAAAATTTCGCAGTGGCCATGGGGCGCATCGTCATAACCAAAAACCGGCAGAGGACGTACTACAGTAATGCCAGGTGTTTTGGCATCAACCAGTATCATCGATTGTTGTGAATGACGTGCCGCATTGAAGTCAGTTTTGCCCATCAAAATGTACACGGAGCAGCGTGGATCGCCCGCGCCAGAGATCCACCATTTATGACCATTGATCACATAATGATCGCCATCCCGGTCGATGCGAGTTTCAATATTAGTGGCGTCGGATGAGGCGACGCCAGGTTCTGTCATGGCGAACGCGGAGCGGATTTCACCTCGCAGCAAAGGCTCTAGCCATTGTTTTTTATGTTCTTCGGAGCCATAGCGTTCAATGGTTTCCATATTGCCGGTATCGGGAGCAGAGCAATTGAATACTTCCGGCGCCCAACTGACTTTACCCATGATTTCGCACAACGGTGCGTAATCCAGATTGGATAAACCTTCTGGCGCACGTGCCGATTTTGGCAAGAACAGATTCCACAAACCTTGCTCACGTGCTTTTGGCTTGAGGTCTTCAATGATTTTAGTAGCAATCCAGCGATTGCCTTTTTCTGTGCCGTTGCGGTCGATTTCTTCTTTGTAGGCTTTCTCGTTCGGATAGATATGCTGATCCATGAACTTGAGTAATTTACTTTGTAGTTCCTTGCAACGGTCTGAGTATTCAAATTCCATGCTTGTCTCCTGATGGGTTTGTCTTGCTGTTATTGCTGCTATCGCTGAAACTGTGCTTTTGTTTTAACTGCTTGCGGTATTTTTAAGGCTAGTCAGAAATTGCGCGTTTGTGTTGACTACTTATTGACGTAACTCCAACCTAATTCCGCCATTGGCCGTGCGGCTTCACCAGATTTTTTGGCTTGCGCGCTGGATGCTGTGCCATCGACATAGCGCTTCATAATGCCTTGCAAAATACCTGCCATGCGGAACATGTTATAGGCGAGATAGAAGCTGAAATCTTCCTGACGTATTGTTTTGCCAGTTCGTTCACAATATTTCGCGATATATTCTTGTTCGCTCGGAATACCTAGCGCTTGATGATCCAGACCTTTGGTGCCCCGGAACTGTCCGGCGGTAACATGCCAACTCATGCAGTGATAAGAGAAGTCTGCCAGCGGATGGCCGAGGGTAGATAATTCCCAATCCAATACCGCCAAAATACGGGGTTCAGTTTTGTGGAACATCATATTATCCAGACGATAATCGCCGTGAACGATGCTGGTGTCGTCGCCAGGCGGAATGTTATTTGGCAACCAAGCAATCAGGTTGTCCATTGCCTCAATTTTTTCGGTTTCTGACGCTTTGTATTGCTTGGTCCAGCGATCAATCTGGCGCGCAAAATAATTGCCTGGGCGGCCATAGTCTGACAAACCAATGGCGGCATAATCAATCGTATGCAATTGCGAGATAACGCGGTTCATCTCATCATAAATCTCGGCTCGTTGGGATGGCGTCATACCCGGCAAGGATTGATCCCATAGGACGCGGCCATCGACAAATTCCATGATATAAAAAGCGCGACCGATGACGTCTTCATCAGTACACAGTGCATATTGTTTAGCCGCGGGGAAACCCGCCTTATTCAAGGCATTCATTACCTTGAACTCGCGTTCAATTGCGTGTGCGGAGGGAAGTAATTTAGCGACCGGACCAGGTTTGGCGCGCATCACGTAGCGTTGATTTCCGGCGGTGATTTTGAAAGTAGGGTTCGACTGACCGCCTTTGAATTGCTCTACGGTCATTCCGTCTGCAGCTTTTGCATCAAAGCCTTCAACATGCTGGCGCATGTAATCAGCCAATGTAGCCACATCAAATTTTTGACGATCGGCGACGGGCATTGTGCCCATAAATTCTTCAAACATCTTGTCTCCTATTTCACTGCAGTTGAGTGTTTTTATTTTATGCGGACTGACGCCTGTCACTTTAGCTAAGGTAGTGCTCCTATCCTTGGGACGGCACAGTCGTCTTGACTGCGCTTTGCTGTAATGATTTTAAGTCAGTTCTATTTATAAAACTATTTTAGCTTAAAAAATCGTACGTCCGTACTATTTTTATTTTCTGGTCGACGAGAGCGAAAAAAATCCAAAAAAAACCCGGCTGAAAGACGGGCTGATCGAGATCACTGGCCTACTAGATTCTGGTTCTAATGAAAAGTATGCAGTACATTGAGCATGCCATCGAGTCCTACGAAGTTAAGCGCTACATCAGCTTGCGCTCTGACAACGGGTTTTGCCCGAAAGGCAACTGACATGCCTGAGATACTCATCATTTTCAAATCATTGGCACCATCACCCATGACGATGACTTGATCGGTGGTGATACCCATTTCGGCGGCGACACGTTCTACCGTATTTTGTTTTTCTATTGCGTCGACGATGCCACCTATGACCTTACCGGTCAGTTTGCCTTGATCAATTTCCAGCACGTTGGCATGGGTATAGTCCAGGTTCAAACGAGTCTTCATGCGGTCGGTAAAGAAGGTAAATCCACCAGAGACCAGCAAGGTTTTTAAACCTGCTTGCTGTACCGTCTTCAGCATCTTTTCTGCGCCTGACGACAACTGTAAGCGCTCCTCATAGACTTTTTGCAACGCGCCTGCATCCAGACCTTTTAATAGAGCAACCCGACGCGTCAGGCTTTCTTGAAATTCAATTTCACCACGCATGGCAGCTTCGGTTATTTCTGAGACTTGTGGTTTTAGCCCTTGCATATCAGCGATTTCGTCGATGCATTCAATCGTAATCAGGGTGGAATCCATATCCATCGCGACCAGCTTAAAGTCGGCTAAGGTGCGAGATACATCGCTAAAAGTCACATCAAGATGCGCTGCCAGACAATCTGCTTCAATTTGCGCTTTCAGCACGTTAAGCTCTTTATCGCAGCGCAGATTGTCGAGGCGGACGGCATGCGTTCCAATCGCAAGAATGCGTTCTGCATGCGTGACGCTAGCGATATGCTTGATCAGCGCAAGATCACTTTTTAAAATTTGCCTTAAGCCTTGTATCGTTAAATGCATTTTTATTCTGAATTGATATGGATGGATTTTGGTTTATATTTTTAGCTTAATGCAATGCGCGTAAGGTTGCTTTGATTTTTGCAACCCGTGCTGCCAAGTCTGGCATATTGGCAGTAATGCGCAATTTGTCCTGACCATTAATTTTAATATGCTTATTTTTTTGTACTAACTCGATAATCTTCATCGCATCAATCGGCGGTTTGGGTTCGAATTGCAAAGTGGCTGCTTCGGTATGTGCATCAATTTTGATGATACCTAAAGGTTTGGCCGCGACACGCAGTCGGTGCGTTTCTAGCAAAGATTTGACCGGTTCTGGTAATTTACCAAAACGATCGATCATCTCTTCTTGCAAATTGTCGATGGCATCTTGTTTGGTGCAATTAGCAAGGCGCTTATAGATGGAGAGACGCTCATTCACATCACCACAGAAGTCGTTTGGCAATAGGGCAGGGATGTGCAGATTGATTTCTGTCGTGCTAGATAGTGGCGCTGCCAGATCTGGCTCTTTACCATTTTTGAGCGAGCGTACGGCCTCATTGAGCATGTCTGAGTAAAGCTGAAAGCCGATCTCATGCATTTCGCCAGACTGGTTATCGCCTAAGACTTCACCCGCACCGCGGATTTCTAAATCGTGCATTGCCAGATAAAATCCGCTACCCAGTTCTTCCATCTGCTGAATCGCTTCCAGCCGGCGATCTGCTTGTTTGGTCAGGGTTTGTACGTCGTTCACCAGCAGGTAAGCATAAGCTTGATGATGTGAACGGCCCACACGTCCGCGCAGTTGATGCAGCTGTGCCAGACCAAATTTATCCGCTCTGTGCATGATGATGGTGTTCGCTGTTGGAACGTCGATACCAGTCTCAATAATCGTGGTGCAGAGCAAAATGTTATGGCGCTGGGCGACAAAATCACGCATGACTTTTTCTAGATCGCGCTCATGCATTTGACCGTGAGCGACAACGACGCGTGCTTCTGGAATTAGCGTTTCCAGCATGGATTTTCGGTTTTGTATGGTATCGACTTCATTGTGCAGGAAATACACTTGTCCGCCGCGTTTTAGCTCGCGCAGGCAGGCCTCGCGTATGACAGAATCGTTCTCGCTACGCACAAAGGTTTTGATCGCTAGTCGTTTTTGCGGTGCCGTCGCGATGATGGAGAAATCACGCAAGCCTTCCAGTGCCATGCCTAAAGTACGTGGAATTGGCGTAGCAGTCAGTGTCAATACATCGACTTCTGCGCGTAACGATTTAAGTGCTTCTTTCTGACGCACACCAAAGCGGTGTTCTTCGTCAATAATCACTAATCCCAGACGTGAAAACTTGACATCATTAGACAGTAATTTATGAGTGCCAATCACGATATCCAAAGTGCCGTCGCCCATGCCTTTAATTGCAAGAGCGATCTCTTTACCGGAGCGGAAACGCGACAATTCGGCGATTTTTACAGGCCAGTTAGCAAAACGATCGGCAAATGTCTGTGCATGCTGTTCCGCTAATAGCGTGGTCGGCGCAAGGATGGCGACTTGTTTGCCGCCCATGACCGCGACAAAGGCGGCACGTAAAGCGACTTCTGTTTTACCAAAACCAACGTCGCCGCAAATCAGTCTGTCCATTGGTTTGCCGGACGTCATATCGCCGATGACGGCGGTGATGGCAGCGGCCTGATCAACGGTTTCTTCAAAGCCAAAGCTGTCGGCAAAGGCTTCGTAATCTTTGTGTGAATACTCGAACGCATGGCCTTGGCGCAAAGCGCGGCGTGCGTAGAGGTTTAATAACTCTGCGGCAGTATCGCGAATTTGTTGCGCCGCTTTACGCTTGGCTTTTTCCCATTGACCAGAACCCAGACTATGCAAAGGTGCATCATCGGGCGAAGCGCCGGAGTAGCGGGAGATGACATGCAACTGAGATACAGGTACATAAAGCTTAGTATCTTTGGCGTATTCCAGATGCAAAAACTCGGTTTCGCCTTCGCCCAGATCCATACTGATCAAGCCCATGTAGCGACCGATACCGTGATTGCTGTGTACCACCGGATCACCGATTTTGAGTTCGGACAAATCACGCACCAAGTGCTCGACCTGAGTGACGGCTTCTTGCTTTTTGCGACCAATGCGCTTGCCTGATCCGGCGTATAACTCGGCTTCAGTGATGAAGGCAACGCCATCGGCTAATATAAAGCCCGAATGCAAGGGCGCAACGCCCAGCATGAGTTTGTCGCTGCCTGTGATGAAGTCATCATAGCCTTCACACAGCGTCAGGCGGATATCGTATTCATTGAAATATTGTTGCAGCGTCTCGCGTCGGCCCAAGGTTTCCGCGCAGATCATCACGCGTTTGTCTGTTTGTAGCAAAAAAGAGCGCAAATTGGTGAGCGGATCATCGGCGCGACGATTAACGGCAATATCGGGCAACAGACCAGAAATTTCTGAATTGGCCTTGGACGCAGCGTCACCAGTCGTTATCACCCAGCGCGACAATGACTTCAGCTCAGTAAAAAAATTCTCGTCACTTAAGAAAATCGATTCTGGCGGCAAGACTGGACGTTCTCGGTCGGATTTGAGAAATTGATAACGTGAGCGGGTATCTACCCAAAACCGCTGGATCGCTTCATCAATCTCACCAATCAGTGTGAAGTGCGTATGTTTTGGCAGATAGTCGAATAAGGTCGCACTTTCTTCAAAAAACAGCGGCAGATAATATTCAATCCCAGCAGACGCAATACCGTTGCCGATATCTTTGTACACCATGGAGCGCGAAGGGTCGCCTTCAAAGGTCTCACGCCAGCGACCACGGAACGCCGTGCGAGCCGCTTCGTCCATCGGAAATTCACGCCCTGGCAATAAACGCACTTCACGCACCGGATACAAAGACCGCTGCGTGTCTGCATCAAAGGTACGGATGGTTTCGATGCTGTCACCGAATAAATCGAGTCGATACGGCAGGACCGAGCCCATAGGGAACAAATCGATCAAACCGCCGCGCACTGAGTATTCACCCGGCGACATCACTTGCGATACGTGGGTATAACCTGCCAGCGTTAACTGCGTTTTAAGCTTGGCTTCATTCAGGGTTTCGCCCTGTTTGAAGAAGAACGTATAAGCAGCTAAAAACGAGGGAGGCGCCATCCGCACCAGCGCTGTGGTAGCAGGTACCAGCAAGACATCACAATTACCAATTTGGATTTCATGCAGGGTCGATAATCGTTCCGACACCAGATCCTGGTGCGGCGAAAACGCATCGTAAGGCAAGGTCTCCCAATCAGGCAGCAAATGGCAGCGTAGCGTCGGCACAAACCAGGGGATTTCATCCAGCAGACGTTGCGCATCTGCCGGATTGGCGACCACCACGCTCAGCATGCGCTGCTGCGCTTTGAGTGCAATTGTCGCTTGCGCTAATGCATAAGCGTCGGCGGAACCATGTAATGTGGGAAGTACAAAGCGATTGCCCGCTTTCGGAAGCGACTTAACGAGATCAAATGACATTGCGGAGTTGGTTGGCTATTCTGTGTGGCTGGGGGTATCGCACTATAAAATAGGAGCATGGTAACAATTGATTAATATTGAAACTATTACTGTTCATGCCCGCAAATGCGTTTTGCCACCAAGATGTTGGAGGTTAAAATGTGTCTCAATTATAAACGAAGCTGAACCAGCTTTTTTGGAGCATCCTGCTTTGATGACATCTGTCCCGAAAATTACAACACCAACGGCTCCAGTGACTTACTTTGCGCTAATCCCCGCCGCAGGTATTGGCGTCCGCATGGGTGGCGCTGTGCCTAAACAGTACCTGACCGTCGCCGGTCAAACCATTTTGCGTCACACGGTGCAGGCATTTTTGGCTTCACCGCCGATCAGCCACACCTATGTAGTGGTCAGCGCGGAAGATGTTTATGTGGAAGAGGCGCTGGCCGGACTGGATAAGGTCAGCATCCTGCGCTGTGGCGGTGCGACACGGCGTGAAACCGTGCGGAATGGACTCGATGCTATAGAGTCACATAACAAGCTCAATGGCAAAATCGGCGGACAAGATTGGGTACTGGTCCATGACGCGGCACGTCCGGGATTGACGCCGGCTCTGATCAGCAAGTTGATTGAGCAAGTCGGCAACCATACAACCGGCGGTTTACTGGCGCTACCGGTGGTCGATACCGTCAAACGTGTGGCCAATGGCAAAGTCACGACGATTAGCCGAGACGGTTTGTGGCTGGCACAAACGCCGCAAATGTTTCGGCATGCTGCGCTGAGTGCTGCGTTAGATGCAAGCTTCCACGCCGCAGTCGAAATAACCGACGAATCCAGCGCGATGGAAGCTACCGGACAGGTTCCTATACTGGTAGAAGGACATGCCTGTAATCTGAAGGTGACCTTGCCGAGTGATCTGACTTTGCTTGAATCCTATCTGATTTCTTCTTAAAGCGTATATTTATACTGGGATGTAGTATTATTTATTGTCCATGTAATATATGGACATCAATGCCATTTTCTGCCTATACTCCCCATAATTTGACATATTTTGTATTTTGAGAATGCTATGACTGAACCATCGAACAGAATTGAAGCTTCCGCTGAAACACCTGCCTTTCCGCCATTCAGAATCGGCCAGGGATACGATTGCCATGCCTTAGTAACAGGGCGTAAATTGATTATTGGCGGTGTCGATATTCCACATACAACCGGTTTACTTGGGCATTCGGACGCGGATGTGTTGCTGCATGCAATTACGGATGCATTGTTTGGGTCAGCTGCTTTGGGAGATATTGGCCGCCATTTTCCAGATACCGACAAACAATTTGCCGGTGCGGATTCGCGCGTGCTCTTGCGTGAAGCGGTTGCACGTTTGCGCAAGGCCGGCTATCAGGTGGGCAATCTCGATGCGACCATCATCGCTCAAGCACCTAAAATGGCCCCTCACATACCCAGTATGGTTGCCAATATTGCCGCAGACTTACAAATCAGCATTGCCCAAGTCAATATCAAAGCAAAAACCAACGAGCGTCTTGGCTACCTTGGCAGGGAAGAGGGCATCGCCGCAGAGGCAGTGGTGCTGGTGTTTCGTAACTGACGGGACTACACTGAATAAAGAATCATTGACTGGAGAACAAAAAATGGACAAACAAAACCTGAAAGATTTGCTGAAGCAATTACACGAAGGTTTGCAAGAAGGTGCAGGAACGGCCGGGCAAGAGGGCACACAAGTAGTGGATACGGCAGATGTCGAACTGAGATCGTTGTTAAAAGAACTCAGTAATGATATTCATCATGTTTTAGATAAAGATGACAGCCCGGACGATCCGGTCTTTGCCGCCTTAAGCGAAAGATCGCAAGAACTATCAGCAAAATTTGCAGCGCAACATCCTAAGCTGGAACCAGTCTTACGTGAGCTTGGTGGTATGTTAGAGAAAATTGGGATTTGATTTTTAACATCTGATTTTTGAAGTGAGTAAAAATAAAAAGCCCGAAGTCAATTCGGGCTTTTTATTTGGGTATCGACATAAAGCGATGCTGATATCCGTAATCTGTCGCTGCCATTTTCTATCACTGGCATCGCTCATTTTTTACAGAGTTAAGTGACAGATCCGTTGTTTTTAATGAACTTCCATAATCCGCCAATCACCAGCGAACCAACTCCTGCACCAACGCCCAGTAAAACAATCGCGTTAAGATGATTGTGAATCAATGGGATATTGCCAAAAAAGTACCCACCCAGCACCAACGAAATGACCCAGATCGCAGCACCTGCAATATTAAATAGTTGAAATTTAGAAAAAGTCATATTTGAAACGCCGGCAATGAACGGTGCAAAGGTACGAACCACAGCAATGAACGGCGACATGATGAAGGTAACTCCGCCATGATTCTCATAAAACGTATGAGTTTTTTGCAGCGCGGAACGATTGAGCCATTTATAATTTTTGGCAAATACTTTCTGTCCGATCGCATGACCGATCCAGTAGTTGATTGTGCTGCCAGTAACAGCGGCGATAAATAATAGTGGTATCAGTACGCCAGCATGCAATGTGCCGGTAGCGCAAAACGTGCCGCTGATGAAGAGTAAAGGGTCTCCCGGAAGAAAAAATAACGGTAGTACCGCCATTTCTAAAAATACGATGGCAAATATGACGCCATATACCAGTGCGCCATATTGATCGCTAATGGCTCCGAGGTAATGATCAAAGTGCAAGACGAGGTCGCTCAATTGCGTGAAGTTCATTTTTTCCTCAAATTTAATTATTCTGAATCAAGCTAAGTCACTCAGATCACTCAGACTTAATGTTATTTCATCTTACTCACAATATTTTATGTAATCCCTTTTGTCCATATCCAATTGATCATGACCATCAATACAAGGGATATTAAGTAACTGAATAAGTGACTGAATTAAGTTATCCTGAGTGCATAACGATCATTTAATTTATTACAATTTCTGAGGGGAATTTGAATGGCTTCTTTATCTCTGCGTAACAAGCTCATTGCTATTTGCGTTTCTATCGTGATGCTGGGGATGTTTTCTATCGTTCTGGCTAATTTCTTCACTACCAAGTCGCGCATGTTGGAGTCGTTGAATAGTCAGATGGCTCAGCTCTCGCAGAATAATGCGACAACGATTGCAGAGTGGGTCAGGTCACAAAAAACAGTCGTCTCCTCGATCAAGCTCGCAGTCGATGCTCCCGATCCTATTCCTGCCTTGAAAGCCGCACAACAGGCTGGTGGTTTTGATCTTTCCTATATCGGCTATGCCGATAAACATCATGCTTTTTCGGAGCAACGGACTCGCGCTGCAGACTACGATCCGACTGCCCGTCCGTGGTACATCAAGGCCGCTCAGATCAACGGTCCTGTTGTGACATCTCCTTATACCAGCGCTAGCACCGCTAAATTATTGGTGACTTTTGCCGAGGCAATCGGATCGCCAGGTCAAGTATCCGCCGTCGTGGCATCGGACGTATTGCTAGATTCGGTTGTCAGCAATGTGAAGGCAATTAAGCCGACGCCAAATAGTTTTGCGTTCTTGGTTGATAAGACTAAAGGCAATATCATCGCCCATCCTAACCAGGACTTGATGCTAAAACCCTTGGCAGACATGGATCCTTCACTATCGGTCAAACGTCTGGATGAAATCAATACATCAAAAGGAAGTAGTGAAGTCAGTTTTGGCGGTCGTCAGGATCTATTATATGTAACGCAGATCGCGGGCACCGATTGGTTGCTGGCGATTGCGCTGGATAAGTCCGAGGCGACACAGGTACTGAGCGCATTGCTGGTTTCTTCTGCAGTAACAGCGATTGTATTGACCGTATTAGCGGTGTTGCTGTTGACCGTCTTGGTGTCCCAATCACTCAAACGAATGGCGTTGGTGCGCGACGCAATGACTGAGATAGCCTCGGGTGATGGCGATTTGACTCGCCGTCTTGATACCGAAGGAGGGGATGAACTGGCGCAAATTTCAAATGCGTTCAACCGTTTTGTTGATAAGATCGAATCGGTCTTAATCGAGATACGGACGGCCAGTGAATCAGTCAAAGGCGCATCAGGCGAGATTGCTGCTGGCAATGCCGATTTGTCTTCGCGTACCGAAGCGCAGGCCGGCTCATTGGAAGAAACCGCCAGCACGATGGAAGAGTTGACCTCAACAGTCAAAATCAATGCCGAGAATGCCCATCAAGCAAATAAACTTGCCGTATCTGCCTCAGATGTTGCTGCCTCTGGTGGTAAGGTCGTGGCGCGCGTCGTGGAGACCATGGGTTCTATTAAAGATAGCTCACGTAAGGTTGTCGATATTATTGGCGTCATTGATGGCATTGCGTTTCAAACCAATATTCTGGCGCTGAATGCTGCGGTTGAAGCGGCTCGTGCCGGTGAACAGGGGCGTGGCTTTGCGGTAGTCGCGTCCGAGGTGCGCAATCTGGCACAACGATCTGCCGGTGCAGCAAAAGAAATCAAAGCGTTGATTGGCGATTCGGTGGATAAGGTGGATGTCGGAAGTGCGCTGGTGGATGAAGCTGGCAAAACGATGCAAGAGATTGTGTCGTCTATTCAACGCGTGGCTGACATCATGAACGAGATTACCGCAGCTAGCCAAGAGCAAAGCACCGGCATTGAAGAGGTTAACGGTGCGATCACCCATATGGACGATATGACGCAGCAAAATGCCGCCTTGGTAGAGCAAGCGGCGGCGGCGGCACAGAGTCTGCAAGAGCAGGCGGTCAATTTATCGAAAACAGTTGCCGTTTTTAAGCTGGGTAGCAATGAGGTTGTAAAACGTGTGGAAACACAGAGTAAATTAAATAGTAATAAAAGCAAGCAACAGCTGCTGATCAAGTAGGTTTGATTACGTTCTCAACAATGAGAACGTAATCAACGCAGTAAAATTTGATAGTCAAGTTGACAGGCAATATAACCTGCAAATAAATTAAAAAATAAACCTAAAAAAAATCTAATTGGAGTGAGACATGAACATGAAATTGCGACCTGATCGAAAGGTATTACTTGTTTCGCTAATGTTGCTTAGTGCTGGCATCGCCGGTTGTGGAGAAATGCAACCGCGTGCATCAGATTCTGGTGCTCCGGTTGTTATCGCCAAGCCGATCAGCTGCGCAGAATTGGGCGCGATGACAGTTTTACCCAAATCGATCTCGTTGCCAACAACGGGGGCCGTGATCACCAGTGTGATGACGATTGCGGCAGCCGGTTCCGGTGCAACGGCAGTTGGCGAATATTGTAAAGTCATCGGCGCGATTAATCCGGTGGATTCCACTGCACCACAGATTAAATTTCAGTTAAATCTGCCGACGGCCTGGAACAACAAGGCCATGATGTTTGGTGGTGGGGGCTATAACGGCACTATTGCTACAGGTCTCGGTAATGTGCCAGCGGGACCAGTAGATAAATTGTTGCCCTTAGGACGTGGCTATGCAACATATGGCAGTGACTCTGGTCATCAAGCGTATGCGAATGGAAGTCGTGATGGCACGTTTGGAGCCAATGACGAGGCGTTAAAGAATTTCTCCAGCGATGCACTGAAAAAAACGCACGATGTTGCAACCTACTTAATTCAACAACGATACGGGGTGGCACCAGCAAAAACGTATTTTGCTGGTGGATCTACCGGTGGTCGAGAAGCACTCATCGCCGTAACCAATTGGCCTAAAGACTTTGATGGTGCGATTGTTCTGTATCCCGCCTGGAATGCTGCGAGTCTAGATTTGCAGTTTGGGCGTATCACCCGAGAGCTCGCCAAGCCTGGCGCCTATTCCAATCGAGTCAAACGGAAAGTGCTGTATGACGCTGCGATGGCAGCTTGCGATAATCTGGACGGGGTTGCTGACGGCTTGATTAGCAATATCGCCGCTTGTAACGTGACGTTTAATCCTGCGGTCGTGCGTTGCGTCGGAGGCGCTGATACGGGCGACACTTGCTTATCGGATGCGCAGATCGCCGCATTTAATGTTGTCAATACTCCGCTGACACTGAATTACAGATTGGCAACAGGCGAAACACAGTACCCTGGCTTTAATACTTGGGGCACAGACTTCGGCATACCTAACAAAAGTCCGCTACAACCGACCGTCCTGACCTTAGCCTATGGTACCGAGCAACCTGCCAACCCTATGCCGCTAGTGACCGCCAGCACAAGCCCACCTTACGGAAGTACCTTCTGGGATCAATGGGTGAAGTATTTCGTCACTCGTGACGCTAGTTTTAACAGCTTGCTATTCGATCCGCAAAATCCGGGCGCTTACCAGTCACGCGTGATCGCACTAACTACAATTCAAGATGTGACTCAATTTGATCTCTCGGCATTTAGAGCTAGGGGCGGAAAAATATTGATGGCACATGGGATGGCAGACGCATTAGTTAGCACCAGAGCCACCGAGCAATACTATGAGCATGTGAAACAAGTCATGGGTACAACAAAGGTCGATAGCTTCATGCGTTATTACGAAATTCCAGGTTATGGTCATGCTGTCAGTAGTGTCTTCAATGCCTCATGGGATTCATTAACCACACTGGAGAACTGGGTTGAACACAACACACCACCATCACCGCAAATAGTCGCTGACAGTGCCGGCGTACCGGGCCGTACCCGGCCCTTGTGCGAGTATCCCAGCTGGCCAAAATATGCAGGGCAGGGTGATATGAATTTGGCGACAAACTATGTTTGTTCGGTCAAGTAGGGCAGGAATCGAACACCAAATCATGTTGAACATATTTTAATGTCGAATCTGGAGAAAGATAATGAAAACTACAGCACGAGTAAATAGGTTAATTTCCTCTGGCTTGTTAGTCGCCTTATTTTGTTATGTGGGACTCGCTGTACCTGCTGTCGCAGCAGAAGCTACGGTGAAAGTGACGCCCTTAGGTAGCCACGACGGTGAGTTTTGTGCAGCTGACCGTGCCTTGATTTTTGAAGATCCCGACGGCACTCGCATTCTTTATGACGCCGGTCGGACCGTACGAGGTGGAACCGATGTGCGACTTGGCAAAATTGATGGTGTTCTTCTGAGTCATGTACATGGCGATCATCTCGGCGACATCCATCAGGCGACTGCGAATGCTGGATCATGCTCTGCGCCTGATTTTTCTGTGAAAAGTATTCCTTCGTCGGTGATGGAAGAGGTAGTCTTGAACAAAAAGGCCAAACTATTCGTCGGCGGTGAGATGGCCAGTTTTTTCTCACGCAGAATTAAAGAAGCAGGAGGGACTACCGATCTTGTCCAGCTGGTCCGGTTTGGTGGACAGAGCAAAATCGGTGGTATTAAGATTGCCAGTGTGACTGCGGCGCATTCCAACGGACTGGATTCTAAATTTCTGGCAGCGCCACTTTCAGAAACGCTGTCGACTAACGGTCTGACCGCATATGTCGGCCCGGCTGGCGGCTATGTGCTGACATTTTCGAACGGTTTAGTTGTCTACCTCTCTGGCGATACCGGCATCATTGCAGATCAGGAGGCCGTTGTGCGACGCTTTTATAAAGCCAAGCTGGCAGTGTTGAATATTGGCGGTACGTTTTCAACCGGGCCACAAGAGGCAGCCTACGTAATTAATGATCTGGTGAAACCGAATGCGGTGATCGCATCACACGCAAATGAGGCAGCGACTAAGGACGGAAAATTAATCGAGGGTAGCAAAACCATGGAATTTAGAACTGCGGTAAAAGTGCCAACCTACATTCCTTTAAGTGGCAAAACTATGGAGTTTGATAAAGACGCTAAATGTGTTGCAGGTTGCTAAGCTTCCATTTTTCTTCTAATTATTCAGCTGGTAAAGAATAAAAAAATGGAGTGCTTAATGGCACTCCATTTTTAATTTCAACAATAAAAAAGAATTACAGACGTCCGCTGATCGTCACAAACAATTGACGTGGAGCACCAGTCAGCAAGGTCTGGAAAGTACCGGTTGGATCAGAGGTAGTAAATCCATTCGAGCCAATCGTACTGAAATATTGCTTGTCCAATAAATTCTCCACATTCACTTGGATAGAGAAATCTTTCAGACCCATAAAGTTCTTTTGTTTGTAACCCGCAGACAAATTCATGATCACGTAAGAAGGAACCTGTGCATCATTGGTGTAGGTATAGAAGCGCTTGTCTGTAAATTTACCTCCCAGTCGCGTGAACCAAACTGGATTTTCATATGAGACTTCTGTCTTAAACATCACTTTTGGTGAGTCAACGACTTGCTTACCTTCGATATTGACGACTTTTCCGTTGTCCAGATAGTTAGATTTATATTGCGAATTGTTGTACGTCAGAGAGTTAAACCATGACCAATCTTTCATCAAAGTCCACATCGCCGCAGCTTCTACACCGCTAGTCTGAACTTTACCGACGTTGACGAAGGTGCTAGGGCAACCGACAATTCCTGCACAAGTTGCCACCTGCAACAGACGGTCATCAAAGTTAGCGTAATAAGCAGCGACAGAGCCGACCAGATTGTCGCGTTTAAAGCGATAACCCAGATCAAGCGTAGTTGAAGTCTCTGGTTTAATCGTTGCAGAGCTTAAATTAAACGCAGTTTGAGTTTGTGAGAAAGGACCGTTAACGCCCGGTTGGTAAGCGCGCATATTTTGAGACAAGCTAGTGAACAGCTCGTCATTTTTATTCAGCGAGTAGCTCAAGCCCAATTGCGGTAAAAACGTCTTTTTCGCTACAATTTGACCTGCCGCACGTGTACCGATTAGACTAGTCGAATCAATCGTGACTTTCGGTGTTTTAAAACCAAAGTTCAGCTTTAATTGATCGGCCATTAAAGAGACCGTGTCTTGCGCATAGAACTGGGTCGTGGTCGTCGTAAAGTCTTGTTTGAATCCAGTGCTGGTCGGATTACTTAAGAAATAATTCGTATCTTGCGGTCCGCTGACGTTATAAAAATTTCTGGTCAAAGTATGCAGACTACGCTCGCCCCAAAAACCAGCATTCACTGAATGTTGGCCGACGTCCCAAGTGATATCAGAGATCAATCCATCGCGACTAATCGAGTATTCGGTCGTGCGAATCGAAATAGGGATACCGTTAGTAGAAGGCGTGTAGGGTGTGTACCAATGGCCTTGTCCCTCGTTACTATGATGGTAAACCGTCGTTTTTAAATAAGTCGAATCACCTAACTTATTGTCCATCGTAGCACCAAATAAATAATCTTTACGCAGACCGCTACCCAGATAATACGCATCGTCCAGACTATTTACACCGCCGGTAAAGATCCCTTTTGCCGCGTTGACGGCTCGTTGCCAATCAGGTTGATAGTTGTCCCAATTATAGCCAAGACGCTTAACCATTTCTATGGACATATCTTGATAGTCAGTCTCGCGACGATCAGAATAATTAAAAAAAGCCGTTAGTTTATTCTCGCCAAAAACATGAACCAGTTTTGAATTGAATTGATCCTGATCTTGCGGACCCGCGCCTTTCCATTTGTCTGCACGTTGACGTGTAACGCTAAAATACGCTTTGGTACCAGTAGATAACAGACCGGTATCAACACGTGCAAAGGTGCGGTAGGTGCTGTCACTGCCAACTGTTTGCGCTGCAGTAAAACCCATATCGTTCGTCGGGTCAGACGAGAAGAATTGAACCGTGCCGCCTAAGTTACTAGTTGATGCTGTGCCTACGGCACCAGCACCTTGAGACAACGTCACTCTACCGATATTTTCAGAAGAAATCGCACGGCTAATATGAAGGCCGTTGTTATTGCCGTAGCTCATGTCACCCAATGGCACATTGTCTAAGGTAAATCCCATTTGATTCTGATTGAATCCACGTACGCTGAAACGGGGTCGATTTGTTTTAGGTGCAATAAGTGACGGTAGGAGATCGAGCACTGGCGTGGGGGTAGTTCTGTAAGTCAATGATTTCATTAAGGTTTCAGCTCGTTGTTTTTCATCGGTTATGTGGCGTCAAACTGTCGCCGGTTTTAGCTATTCACTGCATTTATCGTCGGTACCAGTGAAGGCATCAAATCTGCAGCGTAACGCTCCACTGGAAACCTAAAAACTCCCCGTAAATTGATACCGCTTAGGCGCGTCGGAGCGATCTTGGCCATAATGTCTGCCTCAATGATTTGCCGTCGATTTGCCCAGCGATTCACTACTCCCT